>JAERRP010000899.1 GCA_016735415.1 Desulfobacterales bacterium
ATGCCGGATTGCAAAAGGATGTCGTCCTGGTGGGCGTGCTGGACCATTTCGAAATCTGGTCGCGTGAGAAGTGGGAGAAAGAGAATCTGAATCTGGAAAAGGATCTGAAGCAAGAGGAGGTCAGAAACGAAATTGCCAGCCTAGGATTGTAAACCATGGCCCGCTACCACACCCCCTGCATGCCGACCGAGGTGGCCCGCTATCTGAACTGCCGCCCCGGGCAAACGATCGTCGACGGAACCGTGGGAGGTGCCGGCCATTCCCGCATGATCTGCTCTCGAATCGCTCCCCAAGGTCTTTTAATCGGCATCGATCAAGACAAGGATGCCATCCGCCACGCCCAGGACGTCCTGACGCCCTTTGCCCCCCGGGTTCATCTGGTCCACGCCAACTTCGTCGATCTGGGCCGGATCCTGGATGACCTGGAAATCGCCCTGGTCGACGGCATTCTGCTGGACATCGGCCTCTCGCGGCACCAGTTGCAGGCCAGCGGGCGGGGATTCAGCTTCAGCCGCAACGAACCGCTGGATATGCGCATGAACACGAACGACCCCATCGCGGCCGCCGATCTCATTCAGACGGCTGATGAAAAAACGCTCACCCGCATCTTTCGGGATTACGGCGAGGAGCGGCGGGCACGCCCGTTCGCCCGGGCCATCGTCCGGGAGCGTGAACGGGTGGACTTGACCCGCAGCCGGGCCCTGGCCGACCTGATCGCCCGAATGGTGCCCAAACGGGAGGCCTTCAAACAGAAAATTCATCCGGCCACACGGGTGTTCATGGCCCTGCGCATCGCGGTCAACCACGAGTTGGAACGGCTGCAGCAGGTGCTGCCGACCGCCGTCGAACGGCTGAACCCGGGCGGGCGGTTGTGTGTGCTGTCTTTTCACTCTTTGGAAGACCGCATCGTCAAACATACTTTTCGCGAAATGAGCCGCGACTGCCGCTGCGATCCGAGGCTGCCCGTCTGTGTCTGCGATGAACGCCCGCAGGTGCAGGTGCTCACCCGCAGGGTCGTACGCCCGGGCCAGGCTGAAATTGCGGCCAACCCCATGGCCCGCAGCCCCCGCCTGCGGGCGGTGGAAAAGCTGAGCCCGACGGAGAACACGGCATGAGGACTGCCAGCGGGGAAAAAACCAGCGCGAATCCGACCGTCATCTGTCTGGTCATCATGCTGGTGTTTATCGCGGAGCTCTTTGCCTACACCTGGTGCCGTGTGCAGAGTACGCGCGTGGGTTATGCCATCGCCACCGAGAATCGCAGTTATCAGCACCAGAACGTGATTCGAAAAAAACTGGCCGTTGAACTGGCCCACATGAAATCGCCCAAACGGATCGAAGCCTTGGGGCGCCAGCTCGGTCTGGTCGCACCGTCGACCCGACAGATCGTGGTGATGGAATGAAAACCACCCGCCAGCCCCGCTACTTTCGCCTGCGTGCCAGCCTGATGGGGGCCCTGTTCATTGGCGGTCTGGCGGTCATCCTGGGCCGGGCGACCTACCTGCAGGTATTCTGCGGCCCGGCCCTGGCCCAGAAGGCCTCGGGCCAGTATGAAAAAACCATCCACACGGTGGGCAAACGCGGGACCGTCTACGACACCCAGATGCGCGAACTGGCCCTGAGTGTCGAAAGTCTCTCACTGGCCGCCAACCCTCGCCGGATCGGGGATCCCCGCAAGACGGCCCAATCCCTGGCACCCATTCTCAAGATGAAATCCAGAACCGTCCTGGACAAGCTCAAATCGGATCGGGTTTTCGTCTGGCTCAAGCGCCAGATCACCCCGCGGGAAGTCCAGGCGGTGCGCGCGCTGGCCATCGCCGGAATCGAATTCATCCCCGAGCACAGCCGCTATTATCCCAACCGGGGGCTGGCCTCCCAACTGATCGGCTTTACGGGCATCGACGGCATCGGCCTGGAAGGCATCGAGTATCAGTTCAATGCCGAGCTGATGGGGCGCAAACAGATTTTTACGATCCTCAAGGACGCCTTTGGCCGCGGGTTTGAAACCCCGGACGATATTTTGCAACGCGACAGCGGCAACAACGTGGTGCTCACGATCGACCGCACCATCCAGCACATGGCCGAGCACAACCTGAAACAGGCCGTCGACGCCCATCAGGCCAGGTCCGGCATCGCCGTAGTAATGTCACCGCAGACCGGGGACGTCCTGGCGCTGGCGCACTACCCTTTTTTCAACCCCAACAATTTCAAAAACTACAGCCGCGATGTCCGGCGCAACCGGGCGCTCACGGATGCCTTCGAGCCCGGTTCGACCATGAAGCTTTTCAGCGCGGCGGCCGCCCTGGAATCCGGCTGCTGCACCCCCCACACGATTTTCTACTGCGAAAACGGCCGCTACCGCGTCGGTCCCCATGTGATCCACGATACCAAAAAACACGGCTGGCTTTCGCTGCAGCGCATCGTGCAGTTCTCCAGCAATATCGGCGCGGTCAAAATCGGGGAAACCGTCGGACCCGAGGTCCTGCACAGAACCCTCACGCAATTCGGTTTCGGGCGCACGACCGGTTTGTCTTTTCCGGGGGAAACCGGCGGCAGCCTGGCCCCGCCCAAGCGCTGGACGCGCTTTGACACCGCCGCGTTTTCCTTCGGCCAGGGAATTTCCGTCTCGGCCCTGCAGTTGACAGCGGCCCTTGCCGCCATCGCCAACGACGGGGTTTTGATGAAGCCCCGCCTGGTGCGTGCCATCACCAATCCGCGCGGCCGCACGATCAAGGCCTTCAAGCCCCAGGCCGTCACCCGGGTGGTTTCGTCCC
>JAERRP010000186.1 GCA_016735415.1 Desulfobacterales bacterium
CATCATCTGACGGCCGCGATAGGGGTGATCGCGGAAGGCGAAATCAAGACTGCGAATGGCTTCGAGACGGTCCTTGGTCCCCATCTTGCTGAGCGTTTTGATGCGCGACTGGACCATATTGGCCAGACGGGCTTTGGCCCGGAAACGGCTGATGAAAAGCTCAATTTCCTTGCGGCGCCGTTCGTCATTCTGGCGGGTCTTTTCGTAAATTTCCTCGTCCTGGGCCACCTGGTCGTAGTACTTGGCGGTATCGCCTTCAATTTTGCGGGCCTTGCGGCGGTGAATCCCGACCACGTGGGTTACCACTTGATCCATGAAGGACCGATCGTGGGTGATCAGCAGCAACTCACGGGGCCAGCGCCGCAGGAATTTGATGATCCAGCGAATGGAGGTGATATCCAGATAGTTGGTCGGTTCATCCAGCAGCAGCAGGTCCGGCTCCGAGATAAGGACTTTGGCCAGGTTCAGGCGCACCTGGTAGCCGCCTGAAAATTCGGCCGGCGGGCGCTGCATATCCTGGGGTGAAAACCCCAGCCCGGCCAGAATCCGCTCCGCTTTCCAGTGCTGATCGGACTCGTGGGCCGGCAGGCCGGTGATGGCTTCGGCCAGAACACTCGGACGGGTAAATTCCAAATGCTGGCGGACGTAGCCGATGCGGTAGTTGCGGGATTTGACCACGGTGCCGGAATCGGCTTCCTCTTCGCCGATAAGCAGGCGGAAGAGCGTGGTTTTGCCATGGCCGTTGCGGCCGACACAACCGATTTTTTCCCGGGTGTTCAGACGGAAGCTGATGCCGTCAAACAGTTTATACTGGCCATAAGCCTTGTGAACATTTTCAACACTGATCATGGCGTGCTTTGTCTCTTTGAAATATCAGGCGATTTTCTGCTTCGGCGGCCCTCATCGGCGGTCTATCGCGCGCTGCCCGCCGGACGACTTCAATCGCTGCCGATATTATATTTGACTTTCAATTTCAATACGAATATTTTGGAATACTTTATACCCGCTGTACCCGTGAACCCCGTTTTTGCCTGTGGACACCCACACCTGCAAGGACCTGATGACACATCGGCATCTCAATCCGGATGGCAATCGATGACGCGGATAAACCAGATCACGCCATTATTTATGCTCTTCGGCCGGATGATCATAGCCCGCATCCGGCTTCTGGGAGAGTGCGCTCTATTTTTGGGCTACAGTTTTTTCCAGTTATGGGTCTGGCCCTGGCAAATCACCAAGGTGGTCCATCAGGTCTATTTCATCGGCATGAAGTCCGTATCCGTGGTGTGCCTGACGGCGGCTTTCACCGGCATGGTGCTGGGGCTGCAGGGGTATTACACGCTGGTCAAGTTCGGATCGGAAGGTGTGCTTGGGGCCGGGGAGGCGCTGACCCTGATCAGAGAACTGGGGCCCGTGATGACGGCCCTCATGGTCATCTCCCGGGCCGGATCGGCCATAGCGGCGGAACTCGGCATCATGCGGATCTCGGAGCAGATCGACGCCCTCGAGACGATGGACATCGACCCGGTCCGGTTTCTGGTGAGTCCCAGGCTGGGGGCGGCCCTGATCAGTTTTCCATTGTTGACGGCCATGTGCGATGTGGTGGGGATCATGGGCGGTTATCTGACCGGTTCGATCATGCTGGGCATCGATTCGGGCACCTTTTTCGCCCGGATCTATTCCACCATCCAATTACATGACGTTACCGAGGGATTTATCAAGTCCCTTGTATTTGCGGTCGTTGTCATCACGGTCTGCTGTTTTAACGGTTTCTATGCCCATCGGCGCGCGGAATTCGGTGTCAGGAGCGTGAGCATGGCAACCACGACCGCCGTGGTGATTTCAAGTGTTTTAGTACTGATAACCGATTATGTCTTAACCTCCCTGCTGCTGTGACCAAAATGACGGCACCCCTGATACGATTCGAGAAAGTCAAAAAAGCCTTCAACGGCAATCTGGTCCTGGATGAGATCGATCTGGAGATCTTTCACGGTGAGATCACCACGATCATCGGCAAAAGCGGCGGCGGCAAGAGTGCGCTGCTAAAACACATAATCGGTCTGCTGCAGCCGGACAGCGGGCGCATTTACATCAACGGCGACTGCCTGGCGACGATGAAAAAGAGCCAGCGCCGGCGCCTGCGGCGCCAATTCAGCTATATGTTCCAGGATTCGGCCCTTTTCGACTTCATGACGGTGGCCGAGAACATTGCCCTGCCGTTGCGCGAACACCACTTGTTTCCCGAAGATGAGATCCAGAAACGGGTGCACGCCAAAATGAAGGAGCTTGATCTGACCGGCACCGACGACGACTATCCGTCCCAGCTTTCCGGGGGCATGAAAAAGCGGGTGGCCCTGGCGCGTGCGCTGATCACCAGCCCGGAGGTCATCCTTTTCGATGAACCGACCACCGGCCTCGATCCGATCCGCAAGACGTCGGTGCACACCATGATTTCGGACTATCAGCACCAGTTCGGATTTGCCGGTGTGCTCATCAGCCACGAGATTCCGGATGTATTCTACTTTTCCCAGCGGGTCGCCATGCTGCACGAAGGCAAGATCATTTATGCCGGGACGCCGGAGGATCTGCAGAAAGTCGACGACCCCGTCGTTCACGAATTTATTCGGGGGTTTGAAGGCCAGCCTGAAATTTTCAGCACCCCCTCCATGGGCGATGGCTGGCAGCTGCGTTTCACAGAAGAAATGACCCGCCTGCAGCGCCACCGGATTCCTTTCGCGCTGGTGGTCTTGACGGTCGAAAACATGAGCGCCATCGCAACGCAGTCCGGCTCCGGGGTCGCGCAGGACACCGTCGCGCAGTTTGCCGAAAACGTCAAACGGCGTCTGCGCATCACCGACACCTGTGAGTGCATCGGCAGCAATGCGGTTTTACTCCTGCTGCCGTTTACCAAATTGGCGCAGGCCCGCCTGGTGTGTGCCAAGCTGGGCCGGGAACTCAAAGGGCAGGTAACGCAGCAGATCAAAACGCAGGTGGATTCCTGCCTTGCGGTGAGCGCCGGATTTTCCGAGCCGTCGGGCAGCGACAAGTACGACCAGTGTCTGAAGCGGGCGCTGGAGAAAAAGGAAATTTTTTATAAATTCAGCATCTGTTGAGGCCTGGAGTTAAGTCATGAAAAAAGCATCCATCGAAACGGCCGTCGGCATTTTCTTTTTTATCGGCATCCTGTGTGTCGGCTATCTGACGATAAAACTCGGCAAAATGGAAATCATCGGTGATAAACACTACTACTTGGAAGCCCAGTTCGTATCGGTCACGGGTCTAAAAGTGGGCTCAAGGGTTGAATTGGCGGGGGTGCCGATCGGCAATGTGGAGGCCATTCGTCTGGAGCCCACGCGGCTGATGGCCAATGTGCGCTTGAAGATTCAGAGCCAGGTCGAGCTGACCGACGACGTCATCGCTTCGGTAAAAACCGCCGGCCTGATTGGCGACAAATACATCAAGCTTTCTCCGGGCGGATCGGATCTTGCTCTGCAAAATGGTGATATTATTACTGAAACAGAATCTGCGCTTGACTTGGAGGAACTAATCAGTAAATATGTGTTCGGAGGCGTTTAAGCGCATTGGGGATGCTAATCCGGTGTTGATGCGGCGAGAAATCATTTAAAATTCCAGGCAAATCGATTTCTGACGAATACAACAGGGAGGGGAAAAGAAGATGAAAAATAGTTTCTTAGGGGGACTCTTTGTTCTGTTGTATGCTGTGGCCGCTTTCGGAAGTGCGGCGGCCGGTCCCACCGACACGCTCAGGGGACCCCTCGATCAGGCCGTCATTATACTGCAGGATTCCAAATACCAGACGGACGATCCCGGCCTTAAAGCCGAGCAGCGCGATAAAATCTGGGGTATTATCAGTGAGACTTTTGACTTCACGGAAGTCTCCCGGCGGGCCCTGGCCCGTAACTGGAAAACATTTTCGCCGGAACAGCAGAAGGAATTTTCATCGGTCTTTTCCAAGATGCTGGGCAATATTTATGTCGATCGCATTCAAAGTGGTTTTGCCGATCAGAGGGTTGAGTTTGCCGACGAAATCCTCCACGATTCCAAGCCGCTGGCGATCGTTAAAACATTTATCCTTTCGGACCAAAACAAAATGCCGGTGGATTACAGCCTGAAAAAGAAAGACGGCCGCTGGTGGGTTTATGATGTCAAGGTCGAAGGGGTCAGCCTGGTCAAGAATTATCGCACGCAGTTCAACGACATTCTTCGCAAAGACAAACCCGATCAGCTGATCGAACGCCTGAAAAAGAAGGTGGCCGAGCAGGAAGCCGAGCTCAAACAAGGCTGATCCGGCTTTTTAAGCGGTCCCTGACACGTCGCGGTTGTGCGCGTGGTATCCACGCGCTTCTTTGTTTGGGGGCCGGCTTTGCTAACGGCGGTCGCCCCCGTTCAGTT
>JAERRP010000108.1 GCA_016735415.1 Desulfobacterales bacterium
GAAACCTCCGGCACGCTCAAGCTGGTCACGGAGCGTCTAACGGAAATCAGCGAAAAGCAGGAAGCCATAAAAAGCCGCATCCGGGCGGCCTTGACCTATCCCATCCTCATGTTGTTACTGGGATCGGCCATATTGTTCTTCCTGATGACCTATGTAGTCCCCAACATTACCGGCATCTTTACCGAAATGCAGCAGACCCTGCCGGCCCCGACCCGCGTATTGATCCTGGTCAGCGCGTTTTTGCAGCGCTATTTTGTCGTCATTCTTCTGGCCATACCGATTTTGGCCATCGCGGTCCGCCAGTTTCTCAAAACTGACAAGGGCCGGCGGCTTTTCGATCGCGCCCTGTTCAAACTGCCCGTGATCAGCGCGATCATGAAAAAACTCTCCGCGGCACGTTTCGCCCGGATGCTTGGATCCCTGATCGAAAACGGTATCCCCATGCTGGGCGCCCTGCAGGTGGTCCGGGGCATTACCGGCAACCGCCTGTTCAGCGAAGCCATCGACAAAGCCGCGGAAGACGTCAGCAAAGGTCTGGGGCTGGCCCGTTCCCTGAAGGGCATCGAACTCCTGCCGCCCCTGGCCGTCCAGATGATTGAGGTGGGCGAGCAAAGCGGGGAACTGGAAAAGATGCTATACAAAATCGCCGACTTCTACGAAAACCAGCTCGAAAACCAGCTCCTGGGGCTGACCTCCCTGATGGAGCCGCTGATGATCGTGGTCATGGGGCTGATCATCGGCTTTATCGTTCTTTCCATCTGTCTGCCCATTTTTGAAATGAATCAACTGGTCATTTGAACCATCGCAAACAACCGCCGGAGGAACTATGAAACTCCTTAAACCCATTCACAGCCGCCGATCCCGCGGGTTTACCCTGATCGAGCTGATGGTCGTGATCGTGATCCTCGGTATTCTGGCCGGTCTGATCATTCCCCGCATCATGGGGCGGCCGGACGAGGCCAAACAGCTCAAGGCCAGGATGCAGATCGAAAGCCTCGAAACCACGCTCAAGCTCTACAGGCTCGACAATGGCAGCTATCCGTCCACCGATCAGGGCCTGGAAGCGCTGGTCACAAAGCCGGAAACACCGCCGATCCCCCGGAAATGGCGCGACGGCGGCTACCTGGAAAAAGGCAAAGTGCCCGCCGACCCCTGGAGCAACCCTTTTGTTTATCTGAGTCCCGGCGTCCATGGGGACTTTGACATCTTCTCCTATGGCGAGGACGGGGTATCCGGCGGCGAAGGCAAGGACAGCGATATCAACAACTGGGAAATCGAGTAATCCCGTTGGCAGATTACCCACCACCCGCAGGCCCGATAACATTGAAACCCACGGTGGTCCGTGGGCGGACAATTGATCCCCATACGGCTGCCCGCGGTCCCGGACCGGGGCCTGCAAAGTCCCATGAGGTTGTCCCGCATCCGGCCCGCAAGGCTTGGATGCCGGCCGGGGACACGCGCAGAGATTCGCACCTGGCCGCCGGGTTTACCCTGCTGGAATTGATTGTTGTCATCCTGCTGATGACCATCCTGCTGGGGTTTGCCATCCCCGCTTTTCAAAGGGGCGGCTTTACGGAGTCGCACGAAAATGTTGCCCGCGAACTGCTGTTGGCCGTAAAAAAACTTAAAATGGCGGCGCTCAGCCGCCAGAGCATCCATAAACTGCACCTGGATCTGGATGAGGGCCGCATCTGGGTGACCCGTGGGAGCAAAGCGACCGCTCGACAGTCCGAATGGACGCTTCCGGGCGACACCCGGATTTCGCAGGTGCGGTTTCCGGATAAACGTGAGATCCGATCGGGAACGGTGGTGATGGCTTTTTATCCCCAGGGTTATTCGGATCGGGCCATCGTCCGGCTGACCGACGATGGAACCACGCATACCGATCTGATCATCGAAGCGTTTCTGCCGACGGCCCTGATCGCTTCCGAAGATTACCCCATCCCGTTTTAAAACCGGAAGCCGTTTTGCTTTTTAAGCCGCAATGAGTGGATTTATGATACGGGCAGCATCAATCTCGATGATGCGGAACTGACCATGCCAGCCATGATTTTGACAAGCGAACGACGGCGGATGAACGACCGGGGGTTTACCCTGCTCGAAGTCATGGTGGCGCTGGGGATTGCCGCCATCGTTCTCGTATCGATATACCGCCTGCAGGCCCAGTCCATCAACATGGAGCGCATCGCCCGGTTTTACACCGTGGCCCCTCTATTGGCGGAGCAACTGGTGGCCCAAATCGAAATCCAGGCGCCCGACTACCCGCAGGCCGAAGCGGGAGACTTCGAGGACGATTTTCCCGGCTATACCTGGGAATTCGAAACCCGGGATGTCGAGGCCTATGCCGATTCCAGCGGACGGGCGCCTCTCAAGCAAATCGATATCAAAATTCATCTGAACACCGATGACGATCTTTTCAAGTTAAGGACCTATCGCCTTGTCAATGCCGGTTCGTGACCCCAAACGACTGCCGCCACAAGGATTCACGCTGGCGGAAATCCTGATAGCGATCGCCATTTTCGCTCTGCTGGTTTCGATTATCATGGGATCGTTCAGCGGTGTTTTTTCCCGCACCGAGGCCCTGGCCGTCCAGCGCTCGAACAACGCCGTGGCACGCAGCAGCCTGATGCGCATGGCCACCGATCTGGGCAATGCTTATGTGGAACGGCCGCCTTTTTTCACCCCCCCCGAAACCCTTCAGGATTCGTCACTTTACCGCTTTGTGGCCGCCGACGCGTTGGACGGCGCTGCGCCCTGGATCCTGCTGCGGTTCGCCAGCCGGGCCCATGTGGATTTCAGCGATGAAAAAAAACAGGGCATCGCGGTGATCCGCTACTATCTCGAACCCATGGAGGACAGCATTTCATCTGTTTTCCGGCTGCGGCGCTCAGATGTGCTGATCTACGACGGCAAACTGCCCGAGCCCCGATTGGATCCAATCCTCTGCGAAAACATCCGGGCTCTCAAATTTGAATGCCTCAACGCCGACGGAGAATCCTCCGCGGAATGGGATTCGTCTTCGGCCGACCAGAACTACGCCACGCCCCGGGCTGTCAGGATCCGCCTTGAACTGGCCGCCCCCACGGGCCCGGCCGTTTACCAAACCGTCGTAGCGCTGCCGCTGTGGCGGAGCGGCGCCGGGAAAGTGTAGGGCAACGGGTATGAAGTGGCGCCGCAACAATCGAGGTATTGCCCTGCTGATGACCCTGGCCTTCATCACCCTGGCCATCAGCCTGGCCGTGGAGGCCAACCGGCAATCGCGCGTGGCCATCGAGAGTACCGATGCCGTTCAGAACCGGCTGGTGGCGGGTCAGATGGCCACCGCCGGCGTACATGGCGCCATGGCTGTCCTGATCCAGGACCGCTATGCATCCGAAACCGACCACCTCAAAGAAACCTGGGCCGACCCCGACAAACTCGCCGAAGCCATTGAGGCCATAGCCTTCGAGGACGGTCGCCTGGAGATTGGCATCGCCGATGAAAACGCCCGCATCCAGGTCAACGCTCTGGTCGACTTTTCCCACAGCCGCCAGTTCAACCCGCAACAGCGGCGGATCATGGAACGGCTGATCGATTCGATACGCCAAGAGATCGACGCGCCGGGCGATCTCAGCGCCACGGATATTGTCAACGCCCTCAAGGACTGGCTGGACAGCGGGGACGACGAAGCCATTACCGGCCTGGACGGCGCCGAGTCCGACTATTACCAGTCCCTGGACCCGCCTTACAGCACCCGCAACGGCCCCATGACACATATCGGCGAACTCGCCCGGGTCAAAGGCGTCTCCCCGGCCCTCTTCAATGGCAAGGCCGGTGCCGTTGGGCTCAAAGAACTGATG
>JAERRP010000728.1 GCA_016735415.1 Desulfobacterales bacterium
ATATCGCCGTTAAAACAAGGCAGAGCGCTCAATATTCTTGTCGCCGAACATGTTATGAGACGTCGTGTCGTTAACGACGAAATTTTCGGAGATTTGGAAATCTATTATGACCAATCAGGGAACACGCTATTCCAACAACTGTTCCCTTATTCGGAAGGCCTTGCCGCTGCAAAGAAAGTAATAAATAAAATGTCCAACGCCGGATATGCTGAATCGGCATATTGGGAATATGAAACACCTGAAGTAATTTGCCGAGCATCATTGAGGATCGTGTTAAGAGAAAGAAAGGCGATGGAGAAAAAGGAACGGTTGCGAAGATTTCGGGTTATCAAATAGGCTTTCCTTAATTTTTTTCGAGCGTCACCGATTCTCTTCCCCAAAATACCTCAAGACATATTCAACATCTTGCCATTCCCTCTTTTTCTTTCCTGTTAAGGAGAGTGGATAGCCGTTCAACAAAGTTTTCACGATCTGTATCATCGTTGAATATCTTTCTGCGTTCTATGCCTCTGATCATAACATGATGCAAGAGGCCGGGCGTATCTAACCGGGCTATTCCAAGCATGGCGCAATGTATATACCCGGTGATGTTTTTTGCCAAGTTGTTTTATTAGTTTCGGTCGTTCCTCGCCCCGTATAAGAGTACTGATACTGTCAAGCCGAGTCGTTGATGACATCCCAGACATGGTTGCTTTTTCGCAACCATGAAGAAATCTTTCCCCGAACTTCATTTGTAAGGCCTTTGTCAAGGATTTCAAATTCCATTTGATCCGTCACTCTCTCATAGCTCATCATGATGCGAGGCACTGCATTTTCTTCAAAGGAAAATCCAGATGAATGAGGCAAGTCAAATACCCAGTGCAGACGATTGATGTATCTTGTGTTTCCCAACCTGTTACTCCTTACCCGGCGACCCACGGGGTAAACCGGTACTGATAAATTGTTATTTTCGATTCATTGATTCTTCCAGGCCTGTTTTCACCTAAAGAGCCGGGTTCCAATGGAACCTTGAATCCGTTTGGTGTAAGGTAATATGAAAGTGTTAATGGGATATTAGCCCTTTGTTAAATTACAGAGAATTCCTAGCACAAGCCGCCAATTGCGCCGATTGTAGGTGCGACTCCAGTCGCACAGGTGCAGAGTGTGAATGCGGCTGAATCCGCACCTACATCGGCCGAAACGACGATCAAGGCCCAAAGTCCGAACAGACGCTCTGAAGACGCATGCCACCGATTATTTTGCAGCCACCTAACATAACGGTAACATTCCCTGAATCTTCTTCCCCTTAAATGACCGCATTCCCTTTCCTCAATGGATCGGGAGATTCATTTATCAACACCATTATCGACTAAACATGAAAGGAGCGTCATGAAAATTGACCTGCATGTCCATTCCAAATTTTCAACCCGGCCCTCCCAGTGGGTTCTCCGGAAAATCGGCTGCCCCGAGAGCTTTACCGACCCGTTCAGACTCCGTGAAATTGCGCTGAACAAAGGCATGTCCATGGTCACGCTAACAGACCATAACACCATTGAGGGCGTTTTGGAGATCGCGCATCTGCCGGATGTCTTTATCAGCGAAGAGGTGACCACTTATTTTCCCGAGGACGGTTGTAAGATCCATGTGTTGGTCTTTGACATTAACGAGCAACAGCACAACGATATCCAGAGGGTGAGACCCAGTGTTTTCGACCTTATTAAATTTTTGAAGATGGAACGTATCACCCATGTTCTTGCTCACCCGCTTTACTCCACCAACGGTCGTATGGATGCTGATCACTTCGAGCAATTGCTGCTCCTTTTCAAAAACTTTGAGCTCAATGGGACGCGGGATGAAAGCCAAAACAGAATCCTTAAAGACATTTTGACCAGGCTTCAGCCCCGGGATATTGAAAGACTCTCGGATAAATACGGAATCGAACCCGGCTTTCCGGAGCCCTGGAAAAAAAATCTTACGGGCGGTTCCGACGATCACAGTTCTCTCAACATTGCGTGTAAGTACACGGAAGTGAAGGCCGTCCAAACCCTCGATGGATTCCTGGAGGGTATTGGTTCGGGTCAATGCCGTTCTCATGGGAGCGAAGCAACGCCCTTGACCCTGTCGTACAACCTTTACAGCATCGCTTATCAGTTTTACAGAAAGAAATTCAGTTTGGACCGCCACGTCCATAAAGACATATTTATGCGCTTTCTGGACAGTTTCCTGAGCAATAATAATCATAAATCAGGTCTCAGGTCCCGTATCTATTTTTTCATAAATGCTCACAGAGAGCCCAAGATCCCCCAGGGAACCGCAGGCATCAAAGAACTGCTGCGCCACGAAACCCGGAAGTTGTTGTTAAGCGATCCGGCGCTTTTGTCAATCGCAAAGCTGGGACGTGGGACGGGCAGC
>JAERRP010000785.1 GCA_016735415.1 Desulfobacterales bacterium
CCATCTCGGCCCAGACAGGTGTGATCTTTAAAAAATAGCCGGGGGCGCCCTGCCGATAGGTCGCGGCGAACGCTTCCTGATCGACGGTGTAGATATCGCCGCCATTGTCCACCAGCCAGTCGTCTTGTTTGCAGCGCTGTTCACCACCCCATTTACGATAGGTGAAGCCCTCCGTTTCAAGCTTCAGTTGTACGGCCACGACATGCTGGTCGGCCTTTTTGCGATAACGTTTCCTATCTCCCATGAAGGTGGCTTCCTCCCGGTTCGAAGCGGGTTTTCGATTGGTGCTGAATGGTAAACGGTTGCCGCGGGGGCGTCAAGCTTGCCCGAAACCGGATAAGATGATCGCGGCGAACCGACTGCGAATGCGTATCGTCATGGGAATCCGATTAATTGGGGGAAGCCGCCCCAACACGCGATAAGCCGTTTAAACCACCGTGTTCAATTTCTGATGACGCCGAATCAAGGCCAGATCATGCTTGGAAGCCGAATAGTCCAAGCCTTGTTGCCGGGCCAGATCGATAGCTTTCTGAACGAAGAATTCGGCCGCCTCCAATTCGAGCTCATAAAACAGGATACTGCCAAGACCGTTGACCGCGGATAGATCGTTAGGGTTCACATACAGGGCCTCAAAAAAATAACTTTCGCCCTGTGCCAGGACGGGATCTTGCGGCGGCCGTCCCGCACAAATGGCATTCCAGTGTTTCAGCATATAGGCATTTTTGCAGTGATACCCGTTGAGGTTGATGATCATGGGATCCAAACGCCATTGTCGACCGGCCCGTTGGAGGGTTTCATCGACCAGCGTGTGCATTTCGATGGCCTGATTGAAGTCGCCTTTGCCGATCAACGACAATTCTTTCATCTGCACGCCGCTGACGGCCCTGATGGTTTGGTCAAGTTTCGCACTCGGGCTTCGGACGATGGGCGGCAGCTTGTTGGCCCCGGCAGGGGGCTCACGAACGGCACGGCCGAGTCGGCGGGAGGCATCGTTTTCATCGTGCTGCAGGTCCAGAAACACGGTATTGCGGAGAAAATGGGGCACGGGGGTATCGTCGACGACACAGGGAATGATGAAACGCCCAAGATGAAAGGCCATCATGATTTCGGCCGCCACCCATCGTGAATCCGAAGCGGGTGCGGACCACAACAGAACCAGCGTCCGGGAATTTCTGATCTGGGCCTGCAGTTCTTCCCGCAGCAGGACGCCCAGGCGGATATCCGACCGGTCCAGCCAGACTTTCAGGCCGTTTTGTTCGAGGAATTTTTCAACCCGGATGGCCAGATCGGCGTCTTCCGAGGCATGGCTGATAAAGGCATCCATTTCGCACCTCCTTTTGCCCGGTAGATGCGCATCAAACTTTGTTCAAAAGGGCCCGCAACTTCGCATCCTGCTCATCCATCGAGGCTTTCATCCATGGTTCTCTGGCGGCCTTTTCAGCCTCGGCATACCACCTGGCGGCCTCATCATTTTCATCTGTGCCCACACAGGCCTCGTAAAGGGTGGCCAGTATCCAGAACTTCTCATCCTCCGTGACATCTTCCTGTGCAAACGCCTGCTTGCAGATTTGCTTTACTTTGCGACGGATATAGCGTGCCAGGCTGTGCAGTTCATCTTTATCAGGAGCGGCGCTGATCGAGGCCTTGACATCAATCATAAAAGCCAGATTGATACCTTGCCCTGCTCATAATCCTGCTTTTTACCAAAGCCTTGAATGACAAAACATTTTTTTGGGGACATGAAACGACTCTTTTCCCTGTATCTCAGAAGTCATCGCACAGCATTGCCCTTTTCCGGATGGCATCCGAGGCCACAGCATGGTTCATCCAGCCCGCACATGACGTAATATCTGACGCTGTTGACCCCGCAGCGCCGATATCATCGTTGCGGTTGGCGAATCCCTGATCTCCGTCGCCCGCGACCATAGAGCCGACTGCGCCAGGCATGCAGGCGTATGGCAACCTCCTTTTGTCAGAAGTGATTTGTCATTTAGAGCGTTTTTCTAATTGGATCGGGTGACCTTTGATATGCCGCGCACCGGTTGACGGCCGGCCGACACTGTTGCCACGACCAATTCGGGAATAGGTTGAGGTCTCACTTGATTCCTGGGAGGAAAGCGATGCAGCGACAAGAGCCCGCCGATGGCCGCCACCGCCACCCCCATGGCACCCGTCAGAACCTGAATGGGAACGATTTCGGCATGACTCACCAGATAGGCGATGGCGCAACCCATAACGATTACCGCGGCCCACAGTTTTTTATAAC
>JAERRP010000094.1 GCA_016735415.1 Desulfobacterales bacterium
ACGTATATGGGGTCGGTGGGCGAATCGTCCGCCAGGTTGAGCGTCGAATGACACCGACCAACCGCCCCGTTGCCGCGGGCCTGCCGATTCTTGCCTGGGCTTCACCAACCATAATCCCACTGTTGAACCCGCCATCAAGTAAAATACCAGCGGCAAGCAGACCGCTCCCCATAACAATTGTCCAAATTATCGCGCTTATTTTCATTTCTCCACCTTTTCTATTACGAGTTCACCCATTTGGTTGGCCTCTAACCTCTCAAGCTTTCTGGCACCCGCGGGAATTGAAAATTCAAACCGACCCGTTTTTAACTGTGGATTCGTGTTCCAATTTCGGAACCGGACAGAATATTGCGGTGCACCGGTCAACCACTTGGTCGTTATGATGTACTTCATGGGCAAGGGCGCATCGCCAACCCGAACCCACAGCTGCCAGTCGGTTTTCGCCTCTCGAAACGCCAGGTGATGGCATTCCGCACCGTTCACATAGTCCGTGCCAAGATAGGTGCTACTAACGACGCCGGAGGACAGGCCCCCATAGGCATCAACGTAGAAGAGATCCGCGCCTGGGGCATCAAAACCCATGTCAACCTGGAAAGTATTGAATGCGTCATCGATGGTTCCGAGGTTTTCCATTTGCGCATAGGCATTGGCCTCTTTGCTGTAAAGCGTCAAGATCTTGCTGCCATAAATCATCTCCATATCCGAGAATGCTCCCTGGCGACTTATATTAAGCTTTCCGGGACGTTCGGCGGCAATTTCAACAGAGCTACTGAACTGTAGTTTCTGACCTGATAGATCGATGATTTCGCTATCCACATCCGCGCTTACGCTGAATTGGGGCAATCCACCCAGATAGGTGGACATGGATTTAAGGATCTCGTCGGGAGAAGGGTCCTGCGCCGAGGCAGGCAATACCACAGCCATTGAGATAGATAGCATCAAGATCAGCTGAAATATTCTTTTCATAACAATTTCTCCTTAATCTCTGCAAAATATTGCGTTTACAAATTGATATACGCCATTGGTGGGCTATAAAAATGATTAACTTTAGGTTAGCGATGCTGAGCTTTAATACATGCCTCAATTGAATGATTCGGGGTTATTAATGGTTCGAGGCAGCACCGATCTGAATTAAGCCTGTTTATTGCTGTGCCGGCAGGAGTTTACTGCGCACTTTTGTATGCACTTTCCATCCCATTCCTTCAAATTTGCTGCGAGCCATTGTACTGAAATCGCCCGAGACCCAGACCTCTAATCCCCTCCCTTTCGAGATTTTCTCTTTTTCCATTAAAGAACCTGTTAGACCGGCCACCTTTTCACTCCATATGATATGATCGCCTGGTAGAACCACAACGATGGTGCCATCTTTTTTTTCTGCACGTGCCAATCGGGCTATGGGAGCAAGGCGTTTAAGAGGGGATATATGCTTGTGATAACCGGCAGTCATCACAGCTGATTGTGTTACAATCTTGGCCATGACCGGGTCACTCGCCTGAAGGGCGACCTTCAGGTACAACTCCCGGTTGTCCACGCCCTGCATGGAATCAAGAGCTGCAACCATCACTGTCTGCAGAGCCGGTGAAAATTCGGGATTGTTGAGAAAAAGCTCAATCGTATCCTCATTCATACCCATTCCCAACAACTTAGTCTTATTTTGCAACCAGAGTTCAGAAGCAGGTGTCGTGTTAATCGCTTCGTTCAGGAGTCGGGCAGTACCGGAAGTTGTCAAGATCACACCGCCCGCACCCGGTACGGCAGCTGTCGCCACTCCCACACCAAGTCCGCCTAAATAGTCTGCCCAAGCCAGCCTGTCCAGTTCTGATTGCAAGACCTTGTTGCGTGAGTACACGTTGACCCCAAACTTAGTGGCAATCCGGCCCTTGGACTTGGAAAAGCCAATCAGCTGGGATACCTTGTTATCCTCGGCTCCGGTCGTCTCACGTTTTCCTACCGTTCCCACTGCCCGGTTGAACAAACTACCGACTCCGGAAGCTGCGCTTTCAAAAGTTCCCTTGGGGTCACTAACCAGATTTTTTACCCCGGTAACGGTGTTTTGGCCAGACTGTTTTAGCGATTCAATTGCTGTATCATCAGTCTTTATCTTTTTCATTGCAGCAATTGCTTCAATTTCCCGGGCAAGGATTCGCAAAGAACCGGTGGTGGTTACTTGGAAATTACCAAACGAAGAATTGACGCTATAATGATTAAGCAAACCATCGTTATGTACCCTATCATCAACCGTATAATGCTCACCTTTAAGAGCTTCAGGTCGAAGAAAAGATTGCGCTTTAAGAATTCCCGGTTTTTCAATTTCAGCCAGAACGGCTTTCGGCATGATAACCTGCAACAGACAAAGGGCAATAAAACAACAAAAAGTGGTACAATAAACGCCTACCGTATCTATTTTACCGTAGCTCATCAGGATACCTCCGTGTAATTATTTCAGACATGATTAGATGAAATTGATAAGAATTCCCTTCTGGGAAAGGAAAGATTAAAACATCTATACGGTCCAGGAAACAAATAGATGTTCAGCAAAATCAGTGCCAAAACGCGGAAATGATGAGAAATACATCATAAGATGCTATATTTAAAGAGGAAATAGGCTCAGGAGAGATCTAAGCAAGAGAAAGTAGAAAAGCGTTAATTTTGTCATATATGACAAGTTTATCAAATGTGACGGTTAAATATGGCGAATATCAGATCTTGTAGGGAGGCCGGCGAATCTCCAGTTTACGCATACGGCCGCGAAGGGTACTGGGATTTATAGCCAGCAGCGCTGCAGCGCCCTTTTCGCCGTGAATTTTCCAGTTGGTTTTCCTGAGCACCAGCAAGATATGCTCCCGCTCTATCTCCTCAAGGCTTTTTATGGGGAGGTCAGGGGACT
>JAERRP010000498.1 GCA_016735415.1 Desulfobacterales bacterium
CGACATAAGTAGGTCTTCTTGATTCTAATATAGGTGTTAAAATAGTTTTTTGTCTGAAGTGCCGGCTCATTCTACGTACGACGGACCCTTCCGCGCCACCGGCCCCAACCGGCAACATCCTGCTGGATCGCATGGCCGGAGCCCAGATTGTCTGGATCACACCGGAGGAATACCGGCAGCGGGAAGACATCTTCAGACGGGAGGAAGGACTTCTGCACCGACAGGGGCACAAACCGTACAGCATCCCGGAAGGGGCCTCCAATGCCCTGGGGGCCTGGGGGTATATACGTGCGACGGAGGAACTCGCCCGGGACATATCCGGACTTCCCGACGGCCGCGAGCGCCAAACCACCATCGTTGTCGCCACCGGTTCCGGGGGAACGACCGCGGGCCTGATTCTGGGGGCCCGCCGCTTGGACCTGGGCACCCGCATCGCCGCGGTTAACGTATGCGATGATCGTGAGTATTTCCTGGAAGTAATCGGAGAAATCTGCGAGACGGCCATCGCCACCTACGGGTTGGATATTTCTTTTGAGCGGGAGCGGGATATCGACATCGTAGACGGCTATGTGGGCCGGGGGTATGCCCTGTCCCGTCCGGAGGAATTGTCCCTGATCGTCGACATCGCCCGTCGGGAAGGGCTTTTCCTCGATCCGGTCTATACGGGCAAAGCCTTTTACGGGATGACTCAAGAGCTTAAACGCGATCCGCGCTGCTTTGGGGAACGGATCATTTTCATTCATACCGGGGGGCTTTTCGGGCTGTTCCCCCAGGCGAACGAAAGTGTCCCCTTGATGTCTTGACGCACAAGCGGCGGGGGTCGAATCTAAGCTAACCCACGACTGGCGCGGGTTTACGGGTACGTGACCCACTTCAGTTTTTCAGATAGTGGCTTTGCTTTATTACACTTAATTCAATACTGTGTTCCCGAGATTTTCATAATTTATCTTGATTATAATCCATTAATCAGACATATTGTTGCCACTTATAAACAAGTGGAGTCATTTTGTCTGTATCCGGAATGCAAAAGGGACCTGAAGACATATTCCGCAAGCACGGTGGCCATCTTCGAATGAGCGAAGCCATCGAGCATGGCATCACACGCTACATGCTTTATTCGCTCAGGGATAAGGGGGTCATCGAACTGGTAAGCAGGGGCATTTATCGACTAGTGGAACTGCCGCCGATATCCGATCCCGATCTGGTTACGGTGAGCCTTCGCTTCCCGAATGCAGTTATCTGTCTCATTTCTGCACTGGCTTACCATGATATCACGACCCAGATCCCACATGCTGTTTCCGTGGCAGTGCCAAGGAACTCACGCGTGCCTTCACTCGATTATCCTCCCATCCAGGCCCATAGATTTTCGATTGAAGCGTACGACTCCGGCACCGAAGTGCATCTGATTGATGGCGTCGCTGTCAAAATCTATAGCCCCGAGAAAACCCTGGCCGACTGCTTCAAGTTTCGCAACAAGATCGGGATGGATGTGACACTGGAGGCGCTAAAACTTTACAAAGAACGGAAAAAGTTCAAACCCATCGAACTGCTCGATTACGCAAAAATCTGCCGGGTCGCAATTGTTATGAGGCCATACCTTGAGGCCACGGTATGATGCCTCCCCAAAACATGTCCGCGTCTGTGCACCAGCGCCTCCTCAACCGGGCAAAGCGTGACCGAAGACCATTCAATGAGCTGCTTCAGTTTTATGCCATGGAGCGCTTCCTCTACAGACTGTCTAAATCCCCCCTGGCCAACCGATTCGTTCTTAAAGGGGCTTTGATGCTGCGAGTCTGGCGTTCGCCGGAGCTTCGGCCGACCATGGATATTGACATGCTGGGAAGGACGAGCAACGAGGAGGCCGATATCGTCGTCCAGATCAGAGACATCCTGACCACGGATGTGGCAACCGATGGGCTTGCCTTTGATACAGATTCCATTCAAGCCGAACGAATTGTCGAAGATGCGGATTACGGGGGGATCAGAATTCGGTTCTTGGGCACATTGGGCTCCGCGAAAATCAATATGCGGATTGACATCGGTTTCGGTGATGTCGTGTATCCGGCTCCGGAAGAGACGGATCTCCCGACTTTGCTGGATTTTCCACCCCCTCGATTGCTTTGCTACAGTCGCGAGAGTTCTATCTCGGAGAAGCTTGAAGCCATGGGAAAGCTGGGTGTGTTAAACAGTCGGATGAAGGATTTCTACGATATCTGGCTTTTATCCCGGCAGTTCGATTTTGATGGGGTCAATCTAACCGAGGCTATTCGCCTGACCTTTGGACAACGGGGTACGAAGCTGCCCTTGGAAATTGAGGCATTTGCTGAGCCTTTCATTGAGGCGAAGCAGATTCAGTGGGTGGCGTTCTGCAAAAGACTCCAGCAAGATCACGTTCCCACCTCTTTTGGAGAAATCACGGCTTCGTTAGATAGATTTTTGTCGCCTATCACCGCAGCGCTTTTCTCAGGCACACCAAGTCCCAAAAACTGGGCCGCACCCGGCCCATGGACTTAGCCGCTGAAGATATCAAAAGTTTTATAATTGATTAAAGCGTTAGGTTTTGTAACCCCACTTGCTTCCATCCATCAACTTGCGAGCATTTACAAGTTTGAACTTTTAAGCAAGTTATGATGGCCGGTTTTTGCGTGATCGATACAAGCCCTTGATCTTCTACAATGACAGCACCGTTAGAAGCGTGATTTAACCCACGAGGAAAAAGCTGGTCTGGGGTCGCAATCTGCGCATCCGGTTGGAGAAATAAGAACAATAAATATTTAAGGACAGATTTTGGGACAGGCTCTTTATAAATTTTTACTGCCAATAGCAACCCCCTTCTGAAACGGACAGATTTTGGGACAGGCTCT
>JAERRP010000419.1 GCA_016735415.1 Desulfobacterales bacterium
ACCCAAGCATCACACACCCGGGGGCGCGGCCGCTGTGGGCCACGGCGCGCGTCGGGCGGCCCACCGTCGACGGGGCTGAGGAGAGGCGCTGCAGGTCGTCGGCATCCGCGGTCAGGCAGACCACCTGGCCCGGTTCAAGCCGGCATACGATAAACGGATCCCGGACGGCGAGCGGCACAGGTTTTTCTGTCAGCAGGTCCAGGCCGGGCCGACCCTGGAAGTCCAGCCGCGAAAGCGGCCATTGGGCAACGGCCGGGATTTGGTCGTCCAGATTGACGGCCACCACCAGCTTCCGGCCGGAAGGGCGGTGGTGACGCAGCATGACGGCCACATTGCCGCCGTTGGCCTGGATCAGTTCAAGATCCGTGTGGTCGTGGAAGGCGGGGTGCTTTTTCAGAAGATCCGTCAGCCGGCGGATTTCGGCCACCTGGTTGGGTTCCGCCCCCCAGTTCAACGACGGGGATTCGTGCACAACTATTTTTTCAGGGGCCAGCCATTCAACCCCGTTGGCAAAGGCGAAGGCACCCTGGGAGGCGAACAGGGCGCACAGGGCCGTGCGCATCCGGGCCCAGGTGAGGGATCGGGCAGCTAACCGCAGGTTATCGTGGGTCTCGGCAAAATGCACCACGAGCCCGTCGGTGCGGGCAATATCGAGCGCGCCTGGCAGATAGGTCTCGATCTGCCGGCGATCGTAATTCTGAAAAAGTTCGGAGTAGGTCCAGTTGAAATTGGCCCGATTGAGGATATCGCGGGTGACGGAGATTTTCCCGCCCAGGCCTTCGAGAAAAAACAGGGTCTCGGGGAATTGCGACCGCACCCGGGCCACGATGTAGCGCCAGGCCGGGAGTGGAATCATGTAGCCGGCGTCGCAACGGAAGCCGTCGGCGCCACGCCGGCCCCAGGTCAGGAACACGCCCGCCATATAGATCCACAAATCGCGACAACGGTAGTCCAGGCGCGTGAGATCTTCCCAGGTCACTCCCCAGGCGCTGGGCCGTTCGATTTCCCCCTCATCGTCACGCACCAGCCATTCGGGGTGAGAGCCATGCAGGGCGGCGGCCCATCCGGTGTGGTTGATGGCGATGTCCAGCAGTAGTTTGGCGTTGTGGTGATGGACGGCATCCACCAGTTCGCCGAACTGCTCCAGAGGCGTCGCCGCCGGGTCGAATTCGGCCAGGGCCGGATCCACGGCGGTGAAACTCAGCGCGGCGTACGGGCTGCCGAAACGCCCCATGCGCGCATAGGTCGTGGGGGGCGGATGAATCGGCAGAAGCTGAATGAGCGTGCAGCCCAGCTCGCCGATAATAAAATCAAGCTGGCGGATCAGATCCCGGAAGGTACCGGAGGGTGGGATGACGGCAAATCCCCTGCGGTCGAGTTCACGCAGGGCCGGGGAAGCCCAGGTCGCCGTCAGGTCACCGCTGCGGTTGGGGCCGAACTGGCGGACAAAAGCGTTGTAGATGATATTGGCACAGCACGTGTCGGCCGGCTCGACATTGATGACCGTATTGGTCCCCGGGGGCCACTGCGGATCGGATTGACCGTTGCCCAGGAAATAGCACTTGGCTTCAAAGTGACCGACCTGATGGAGCGGCAGCTCAATGCCAAAACGCCGGTCGCCCAGCTGGCGCATGGGCAGATCGTACCAGTCATGCGCCAGGGGGGGCTGTTGCTTTTCCACCTGCTGGATGATCTCCATGCGCGTGGTCGTGACGTGACCGAGGTTTGAGCGCAGCCAGGCCGTACCCTCGGCCGGGGCGGGCAGCGTCAGCGCGAATCGGACGGTGTCGCCGCGGGTCATCAGCAGACGGCTTCCGGTGGCGGGGATCTGTTTCATGGCGTACGGTGGGGCGCTCCTTTCTTGACCCCTTGTCGATCGACAGGCCGCGGCGTTAGCGTTCCATGCCGAAAATGTTCAGCATCAGGCCGTTCAAACGTTTGCGCAATACGGCATACGAGTAATGGCGGAATTGGGTCCTGCGGTTGTCAGGGCCCGTTTCCGCCGCCGTGGCTTCCAGAAACCGCAGATCGATGCCCTCTTTGTGGGCCTGATCCTGGAGCCATTCCGAATAATCCAGACCTTCGTCCCCGGCGGCATGGGAAATGACCAGCTTGCAGCGCGGGTCCTTTAATTCCTTGACCAGTTCGAACTGCTGAATAAAGACGTGCAGACGGGATCGCAGGAGGCCGCGAAGTTCATGAATGAGATCGGTGATCTGCCGTGGTCGGGCTTTATGCCCGAAGACGGCCTGGCTGATCTGCTGGTTGTGTTCGTCCTGGAAGTGGGCTTCCGGGACGAACAGGCTGGCCGACGGGTCATGGTCGAGCTCACCGGCAAACCAGAAACAGCGGTGACCGACCTCCTCGAGCACCTCGGCCCATTTGGCGGCTTCCAATGAGACCCCGTCCGTCCCGGCCAGACGGGTCGAAATAAAACCGATATTTTTCTTGGTATTCACGGTGGGATTTTGCTTTCCTGCAAGCCGTTCTTCCTATCAGGCCGTTGAAAAACGACGGCATCGGCTGAGGCGGGGGAAAATTCAGCTCTTGATGCTCATTTGCGAGGCCTAAACGCCACCCTTTCGCCTCCTTTGGCGTTGCCATTTGCCCGGGCTTGCTCCTGACGTTTGTCATTCCCCTTCTATGGGTTCATGCGCCCTTACCAATAGGACCGATGCTCGGGGCGGCGTTTTATACCGTCGGGCCCGGTCGTCACAGAATCAGGTCTTCTGAAATGACGCTGCCCGCTTCAATCGTTTTTTGCGTCGAATCCGGATTGGTCAAACCCACCTTGCCTTTGATGGTAACGGGACTTTCAAAACGGATGTCACCCCTGATCGTGAGCTGCTCGCATTCCAGCAGCGACGGCACCCCCGCCGGGAAGCGGGCCTCAAACTGATCGATGCGGCGGTAGAATGCAGGATCCAGGCTGACCAGCGGCCCGCCGTGATTTTGGTGCGGATTCGCTTCCAGTTGAAACCGGTTGTTGAGCGTAAAACAGTCGGATCGCAGGATCAGAAGATCGTTGCATTTTTTGACCGGAAAAAAACGGGTGCGCGGCACGAGAACGGCGCGCGCGCCTTCAAACAAGCCGGTGGCGGCCCCCATGGCGGATTCGAGTTGAAAAACCGCCGGGCTGGCGGGATCACGCGGATCAAGCGTTTTGGGGTTCAGGATCAACGGCAGCGGGATGGTCCCGTGCTGCTGAATAAGGGTTTTCAAATAGGGGAGGTTCACCCAGAGGTTATTGGTATTGAAGTAAGCATAACGCCCGATGTCACCGCCGTCACTGTCGGCGGGAAACTGCGCCGACTCCCGCAGAATCAGACCGCCGTCGGGGCGAACGGCCAGGTGGCCCCCCTTGGCGTCGGCCGGTGTCCGGCGGGCCACCTCCATCACGAAAGGGATGTCGTTGGCGGCCATGAAGCCCAGCAGGGGCAGATCGACCGTGGCACCCAGATTGTCGGAATTGCAGATCAGCGCATAGCGGTAGCCGCCTTCCAACAGGCGGTCCAGTATGCCGGAGGTTTGAATGGCCGTATAGATATCGCCGTGGCCCGGGGGATTCCACTCGAGTTCGGGCGCCTCCGGCCAGTCGGCCGGTTTGAGGTTTTCCTGCAAGATCTTCGGAAATTTATTCTGGATAAAGGTCAGGGGCGGTGTCTCATGGGGAATTTCTGTCAGGGCGGCCAGGGTGGCCGTGTGGGTGTTGAAGCTGTTCATGAGGACCTGGCGGATGCCGGCAACCTCGGCCTGCCGCATGATGACCTCCAGAAAGGTCAAGCCTTCCCGGACCGGCAGCAGGGATTTGGGACCCGTAAGCCCCATGCTGGTGCCCAGCCCGCCGTTCAGGGTAATCCTCACGGCCTGCTGGATGGCGCGGCCGCCGTCTTCCGAATAACCGGCCAGCTCGGCGGC
>JAERRP010000588.1 GCA_016735415.1 Desulfobacterales bacterium
GGGACCTTGAAAGCGCTCGGAGTGAACATTTTCAGGGCGGCGGCGGCCAGAGCTGTGTCCATGATGCCGGAAGAAGCTCTCTGCGGGGCCTAAAAGGTCCGGCAGGGCGTTATTTTCACTTTTCAAAGAGCGTTTTACTTCGATTTGGCTCTATAATTATCGGCCAGCCACATCGGGGCCCGGCGAAAACGTATAACGAGTATATTCTCATAAAGCATGGCGTCAGCGGCGCTAACTTTTTACGAGTCCATCATTATTGGATGTTCATCTTTTCTCAGCCTCTGAACCCAGAACCTCTGAACCCTGAACCTTTCCTTCCTACATCCTTTTTACAACTTTTCGGGTTATTCCAATTCCTTCAGTGTTGTGTATTTTAATCAATACATCGTTTCCATTCCAATGATCCGTTCTTCCCGCAGCAAAGGGGGGATAATATGAGGCAATTCGATGCCGGCGGCACCCTGAAATTCGATGGCCCGGGATCTTACCAAATTCGCATCAAGGGCTACCTGGACCCAGATCGGTCCGATTGGATAGGTGGCATGCAAATCACCACCCGAAACGATCCCGGCCAGCTCGCCGTGACGACGCTGGTCGGCAAGGTAATGGACCAGGCCGCCCTGTCCGGGATCCTGAACACCCTTTATGAGATGCACCTGCCGCTGCTTTCGGTCGAACATCTCGAAGACGATGGTTGATGCTTAATGGTGGGTTTACAAACCGCTGCGCAATGCTCACATATCACAAACAAAAGATCGTTTTAATCAGTCTGCGCCCGCCTGGCCATAAACGCCATCCGTGGTTTAAAAATCACTTCCAATAACAACCAGCAACAGCAAGAGGAGAAGAAACATGGCCTTACATGAAAAAAACAAAGTCAGAGAAAACCTTCTGGATGACGTCTACGCATCGTCGGACCTTTCGGTCGTGTTGCCCAAGTACAAGATGCCCGAAAAAGAGCATGACCCGCGCCACGCCTACCAGGTGGTGCATGACGAGCTGATGCTGGACGGCAACGCCCGCCAGAACCTGGCCACCTTCTGCCAGACCTGGGTGGATCCGGAGATCCACACCCTCATGGACGAGTGCATCGACAAGAACATGATCGACAAGGACGAGTACCCGCAGTCGGCCGAGCTCGAAAACCGCTGCGTGCACATCCTGGCAGACCTCTGGAACTCGCCGGAGGCCGCCAACACCATGGGATGTTCCACCACCGGTTCCAGCGAGGCCGCCATGCTGGGCGGCATGGCCTTGAAGTGGAAATGGCGCGAGAAGATGAAGGCCGCCGGCAAACCCACCGACAAACCCAACATGGTCACCGGGCCGGTGCAGATCTGCTGGCACAAGTTCGCCCGCTACTGGGACGTGGAGATTCGGGAGATTCCCATGGAGGGTGATCGCCTGATCATGACCCCGGAAGAGGTCATCAAGCGTTGCGACGAAAACACCATCGGCGTGGTGCCGACCCTGGGCGTGACGTTTACCTGCCAGTACGAGCCGGTCAAAGCGGTCAGTGATGCCCTCGATAAGCTTCAGAAAGATACGGGCCTGGATATCCCCATTCACGTGGACGGCGCCAGCGGCGGTTTTCTGGCACCTTTTGTGGAGCCCGATCTGGAATGGGATTTCCGGCTGCCGCGGGTAAAATCCATTAACGCCTCGGGCCACAAGTTCGGCCTGGCGCCCCTGGGCGTCGGCTGGGTGATCTGGCGCGATAAGGAGGACCTGCCCGATGACCTGATTTTCTGGGTTAATTACCTGGGTGGCAACATGCCTACTTTTGCGCTGAACTTTTCAAGGCCCGGCGGACAGATCGTGGCCCAGTATTACAACTTCCTGCGCCTGGGCAAGGAAGGCTACCGCAAGATCCAGCAGGCCTGCTACGACACGGCCCACTACATGGCCGACGAGATCAATAAACTGGGCCCGTTCAAGATCATCTACGACGGCCGCGGCGGCATTCCGGCCATGAGCTGGTCGCTTAAAGAAGGCGTCGATCCCGGTTTCAACCTCTTCGACCTCTCCGACCGGATCCGTTCCCGCGGCTGGCAGATTGCCGCCTACAGCATGCCGGCCAACCGGCAGGACCTGGTGATCATGCGCATCCTGGTGCGCCACGGTGTCAGCCGCGACCTGGCCGATCTGCTGATCGAAGACCTCAAACGCTGTATGGCCTACTTCGAGAAAAACCCGGTGACCCACAAGGGCACCGAAGAAGAATCCGGCGGCTTCAAGAGCACTTGACGCATTGGCCCGGGGAATAGACAATCGAAAGGCATGGCCCGCTAAACTACGGGGCAGGCTTCGCCCTCCACGACGGAAGGACAAGCGACCATGAACGCTAAAATATTAATTAAGACACAAAGGCGGTTCCCGGCCTCACGTTTCATGGCCGGGGCCGTGCTATTGGTTATCCTGGCCGGGGCGATCGTTCTGGCCGCGGGAAGCGCCCGGGCCGCCGACAACGGCACACAAGACAGCGGGATTCTGCTGGCGGCCAATGACGCCCATGCGGCGGATGCGGCCAAAAAGGATGCCAAAGCTTCCGACGCCGGGAAAGCCAAAGATTCGAAAAAAGCCGCGGCCAAGAAACCGGAAGGACCGCCGCCCAGCAAATTCTGGATCGTCAACACCCTGCGGGCCAACCCTGCGTTGGTGATCTTTCTAACACTGGCCATAGGCTACTATATCGGCGCCATTAAATTAGGCAGCTTCAGCCTGGGCGCGGTGACGGGCACGCTGCTGGGCGGTGTGCTCATCGGGCAGTTGGACATTACCATTTCGCCCCAGGTGAAATCGGTTTTCTTTGTGATGTTTCTTTTCGCCGTGGGTTACAGCGTGGGGCCGCAGTTCGTGCGCGGGGTCGCCAGAGACGGCGCACCCCAGGCGATCTTTGCCGCGGTCATATGCGTGCTCTGCCTGGCGGTTACCTGGCTGTCGGCCAAGATTGCGGGCTTTGACGTGGGGCTTGCCGCCGGCCTGTGGGCCGGCGCCCAGACCATTTCCGCCTCCATCGGACTGGCCACCGACGCCATCAACAACTCAGGTATCAGCAATGCCAAGGCGGCGCTTAACCAGATCCCCGTGGCCTATGCCATCTGCTACCTCTGGGGCACCATCGGCACCGGTATCATCCTGTCCATGATCGGACCCAAGTTGATCGGGGCCAATCTCGAGCAGGCCTGTAAGGATTATGAAGCCAGATTGTCCAAGGGCCAGCCGGAGTCCGGCATGGGTTCCGCCTGGCACCAAATTGAAACGCGGGCCTTCGAGGTTGCCGCCGACGGCCAGGTCGCCGGTAAAACCGTGGCCGAGGGTGAGGGCATGAATCCTGAAGGGCGCCTGTTCGTCGAGCGTATCCGGAGCGGCGGCAAGATCATCGACTTCGATGCCGGCACCACCCTCAAGGCCGGCGACGTGCTGGCCGTGTCCGGCCCCACCGAAGCCCTGATCGCGCTCGAGCCGCACGGCAAGGAAGTCGCGGACAAAGAACTGCTCGACCTGCCCGTCGAGTCGGTGGACCTGGTCATTACCCACAAAGACGTCGATGGCAAGACCTTAATCGATCTGGCCAAAGAGGACTTCGCCCGCGGCGTCTATCTGCAGAAGATCACCCGCGGTGCGACGAGCGTGGATGTTCCCGTCCTGGCCCAGACCGCAGTTCACCGCGGCGATATTCTCAAGCTCTCCGGAACGAAAATGCACATCGCGCGGATCGCCAAGGCCATCGGCTATGCCGACCGCCCGTCGGTCATGACCGATATGGTCTGGGTCGGGCTGTTTATGGTCGTCTTTGGCCTGCTCGGTGCGCTGACGCTGAAAGTCGGCGGCGTCCCCATCACCCTGTCAGTTTCGGGCGGCGTGTTGATCGGCGGTCTGATTCTCGGATGGGCGCGCTCGGTGCACCCCACGTTTGGACGTTTACCGGCGCCGACCGCCTGGTTCATGAATTCTGTGGGCTTGAACGTCTTTATCGCCATCGTCGGGATCTCGGCCGGACCGGGTTTTGTCGCCGGTATCAAGGCCAACGGCCTTACCCTGCTTCTCTGGGGTGCGGTGGCCACATCGGTGCCCATGCTGATCGCACCGCTGATCGGCAAGTACATCTTCAAGTTCGACCCGGCCATCTGCCTGGGAATCTGCGGCGGGGCCCGCACCAGCACGGCCTCGGTGGCCATGGTGGGCGATGTGGCCAAGAGCGACATTCCGATGTTGGGATACACGGTGCCCTACGCCGTCAGCAACACCCTGCTGACCCTCTTTGGCATGGTGATCGTGTTGATTTACTGATGATGACCTATGCCGGATTGATGACGACAGGTCAGGACAGGGGATCAGGTTTCAGTTTTTTGGTGTCGGGACCTCAGGAACGCCCAACATCGAACATCGAACTTCCAACATCGAATGAGGTTTCACCTTTGGTGAGTTCAGTTGCCCAGTCTAATAAAATTCGGTGCGCGCAGCGATATCCTTATTGGACATTCGACGTTAAAAGTTCGATGTTGGAAGTTCTTTTGTTTTCCCGGTCCTCGAACGTTGAACCGCTGAACCTGTGAACGGTTACGAAGAAAGGAAAAAACCAAAATGGATACCAGAGAACTTCAAAAATATGACCACTTGAGCCCGTTTGAGGTCAAAGACAGGTTAATCGAGCTGGCCCAGACCCATCATGAACGGATGATGCTGAACGCCGGCCGGGGCAACCCCAACTGGGTCACCACCACCCCGCGTCACGGTTTTTTCCAGCTCGGACTGTTCGCCATGAGTGAAGCCGAACGGTCTTTTACCGACATGGAGCACTTCGGAGGCTACACCCAGCCAGAGGGCCTCAAAACACGTTTTGATCAATTCATTCAGGATCACGCCGGAGTTGCCGGCATGGAATTTCTGCAAAAGGCCGTGGCTTATGCCGAAAAGCAGTTGGGAATTCCATCCGCCGATCTACTGCTTGAGTTCAGTAACGCCATTATCGGCAACCACTACCCGGTGCCCGACCGCATGTTGAAACACTGCGAGACCATCTGCGCGGCTTACATCCGCAAGGAGTTCGGGGCCGGTCGGCCCTTTGACCAACCCTTCGACCTGTTTGCCACCGAAGGCGGCACGGCGGCCATGACCTATGTTTTTCAGACCCTCAAGGAAAACAAGCTGCTCAAAATGGGGGATACGATCGCCATCGGGGCCCCGATCTTCACGCCCTATCTTGAAATTCCCCGGCTCAACGATTACCGCTTCGTGGAAGTTGAAGTCACGGCCAGCGAAGATGAAAGTTGGCAGATCCCCGACAGCGAGATCGACAAACTGCTGGACCCCAAGGTCAAGGCCTTCTTCGTCACCAACCCCAGCAACCCGCCCTCGGTGAAGCTTCAGGGTGCGACCATCGAGCGGATTGCGGAAATCGTCAAGACCAGGCGGCCTGCCCTGATCATCCTGACCGACGATGTTTACGGTACCTTTACGGAGGGTTTTGTTTCGCTTTTCGCCGCTGTACCGGAAAATACCATTGGCGTCTATTCCTATTCCAAGTACTTCGGTGCCACGGGTTGGCGTCTGGGCGTGATCGCCATTAGCGAAGACAATGTTCTGGACCGCATGCTCAAGGAACTGCCCCAGGCGGACAAAGACGAGCTGAATGAGCGTTATTCCAGCATCACCCTGGAACCGGAAAACCTCAAAATGATCGACCGATTTGTGGCCGACAGCCGGGCCGTGGCGTTGAACCACACCGCCGGGACTTCCACACCCCAGCAGGTGTTCATGGCGCTTCTGTCGCTGTTCTGCCTGATGGACAGGGCCGATGCCTATAAGAAAGCATGTCAGGATCTGGTCACGCGACGCTACAACGATCTCTACGAGGCCCTGGGCATTCCCCAGCCGGCCGACCCCCATGCCGCTCACTATTATACCGATATCGACATCCGGCAGGTGGCTGAAGCAGCCTACAGTAAGGAGCTGGCCGACTGGATCGATCAGAACGTGCACCCGCTGGATTTTGTCTTCCGGCTGGCCGACGAGGAGGAAGTGGTGCTCATGCCGGGAGGCGGCTTCGACGCACCCAAGAGCTCGGTGCGCGCCTCGCTGGCCAATCTGGATGATGCGGCTTACACCGCCATCGGCAAGCGCCTGCGGGAATTGGTGGATGAGTATTATCAGCGCTGGAAGGATGAGAAAAAGTAGGAGTCCCTTACCGGGGGTGGTGAAAAGTTACTCTCAGGATCTCACCCTGCAAACCGGCTATCGTCCGGCTTTGCAGGGTGAGCATGGTCAGGTGCTCCAGGCCAGCAACTTTATCGGTGAAGAAACCCCCAACATCTGCGTGATTTCGGCCTGGCCGTATTCATCGCCCCGGTCGGCCTGGCCACCGGTCCCCAGGCGGTCGCCCAGATCAAACAATACGGCCTGATCATGCCCATCATCTGCTTCTTTACGGCGCTGGTGCCCTGCCTGGCTATTTGGAAGATTTTTCACGACAACGGCATCCAGTTTGCTTTTCCCCAGCGCGACCTACATATTATCGATGGCGGCGCCAATGAATTGCCCGTGCAAGATACCCGACCGCAGGTAGGCACGCGAACCCGCCCGGCACCATAAGCGGGGGATTCCTTACCCTGAAGCGGACAGACGGCATTTCCGGTTAAGGATATCGGGCGGCGGCATCGGCACCGGGTTTCGATGAAACGAAAATTGATTGGGCTTCATGTCGTCATCCTAATGAATGGAGAAAAAAATGGCCCTACCCGACAGCAAAAACGACATTCGCGTCCTGTCCCCCCGCGAACTCCTCGCCAAGACTGAGAGCGACACCGGTCCTCTGCGGCTGAGGACCTCGCGCGATGTGCTGCCGGGAGGCTACATGATGGCGATGGCGCCGGTTCTGGTGGACTGGAAGGCCAGCCGGATTCAGGGCGACGATCCATTTGTGATTCTGCGGAACGTCAACTACGGGGGAAACCCCATCGAACGGACCACGGTTCTTCAATCGGTCCACGTGCCCCTGGCCGGCATCCGCTTTGCGGAGTTCATTCTGGTGCCGCCACGCCACATGGGGATTCACGCTCCGGTGCAGCATGCGCAGCTGCGCTTTGTGTTTCAACCCGAGCACCACCCCACCCTGCTGAGTCTTGCCGGCACCCGCACGGGAACCGACAGCCGCTTCCCGGACCTGGTACTGAGCTGGGAGTCCTGGAGTCCCCCCCATGTGCACTACAATTTCGTTAAGGGCATGGACTCCTCCGCCTATCGCTTGAGCCTGCGGGCCTATGCCGGGCCCCAGCGTTTCCTCGAGGAAGTACTGCACGAACGCGGGTGGTATGCCTTCCGCCTGAGCCTGCCGGGGGGGGATGCGGGACTTATCGAGTTGCTGAAGGTGATCCTGGCGCTGGGAGACGGTGCCGGCCGCCACACCCTTTCCCGCATGATGGAGGAAGGCGAGGAGGACTGGCTTGAGCATGCCCCGCCCGATATGGCGGACCCGCCGACCCGCCGTCTGTGGCAGCTCCTGAAGGACCATATCCGCCAGTCCAAAGACTACGGCGACCCGCTGCTGCAGTTCTCTTCGGAAGAAGAGACCTACAACACCATGGTCCACTCCTGCGCCACGCTGGCTCGGTATACCATCCTGGTGGCAGCTCATCGCCTGGTGAATCGCGGCCACACGGACGGCCTCAACCTGGACCATCTCCCGGAAGCGGTTCTGGGTCAGCCCGAGGCCTGGATGCGCGAAGCGGCCCATGCCAAACTCGGCGGTATTTTCATGCGCGGACCGCTGGCCATGACCTACGCGATGCGCCACCCCGAAACCCTGCCGGAGAAGATTCCCGGGCTGTTGGCCAAGGCCGGTCTGATCGAGCGACGGGACGGAAAGCCCTGGAAAGTCCATTACACCCATCGGGGCACCCGGCCCTATGATGCTACCGGTGTCCGCGCCGTGGACGTGGGCGCATCCGAGGGGTGATCAAGGCAGGGGTACAAGGAAATAGATGTCAAACGTTGAATGAAAAGGATGAACTTCCAACATCGAACGCCGAACATTGAACGTTGAATGTTGAATCATAGGGCCATCTTCTCCAACTAAATTGGAGAAGAACCTCAAACGAAAGGAAAAAATCGTGTCCGAATCCAACAAAAAGCTGGTTCGCAAGGTCTTTGAGGAACTCTGGAACCGGGCCGCGTTGTCCCTGGCGGATGAGATTTGCAGAGAAGACTATCTGGTCCACATGGCCAACAGCGAGGAGGCCATCCGAGGCGTCGAAGCGTTCAAGCAGTTTGTGGCCTTGTGTCAGGCGCTGCATCCGAGTCTCCAATTCACGGTCGAGGACCAGATCGCGGAAGGTGATAAGGTCGTCACGCGATGGACGGCACGTTCACAGAACATCGGGGCCGAGGCCGCCCTGACCGGCATCAGTATCCACCGGCTGGCCGACGGGCGGCTCGCGGAAGCCTGGGACAACTGGGATGCGGTGGGCGCATTACAGGATCGCGGCCCGGAACTATTCGATAAAATCGGCCTGAGCATCTGACCCGTTCGTGTCTGACCGAGATCATCCGGTTGCACGCCAGGGGGCTGGAACCGTAGCGCCGTCTGCCGGATGCGCCTGTAAATGTGCAATCGAAGGTAAAATTTAATTTGTAACGAATCAGACGGTTTCGTAAAAAGTTCGAGATCAAGGCTTGCGAGACCTGTGGAATGAGGCGTACGCTCGTACGCCGCAATGACGAGGGTCTCGTGTAACGCCGATATCGGACGTTTTACGAGTCCGTCATGGAAAGAGAGTCAAAATGGCCGCTGATACCCCGAAAATTTACGGCGACGTCGAAGATTGCATCGACGGCATTCTTCAAAAGGTGGGAACCCGGATCGTGCTCGCGCTTCCGCTGGGACTGGGCAAACCCTGCCGTATCACGAATGCCCTCTTCCGGCGGGTCGCGGCGGACCCCGGACTTCATTTAACCATCGTGACCGCCATTTCCCTGGGGCGCCCCAGGGCCCATAACGATCTGGAAAAGCGCTTTATGGACCCGCTGATGGACAGGATCTTCGGAGATTACCCGGAACTTGCCTACCTGGCGCCGGTCCAGGCCAATACCCTGCCGGCCAACATCGAGATCCAGGAGTTCTTCCTGAATTCCGGCAAATGCCTGAACAACGCCGTCGAGCAGCAGAACTACATCAGCAGCAATTACACCCACGTGATCAGAGACCTGCTGGCCCTCGGTGTCAATGTCTGCGCCCAGATGGTCAGCCGGGAAAAAATCGACGGGAAGACCTGGTACAGTCTCAGCTGCAATCCCGACCTGACCCCGGATTTGATCCGGCAGATGAGGGCGCCGGAACAGCAGGGCCGGAGCGTGGCCGCCGTGGTCGAGATCAACGACAACCTGCCCTTCATGGTCAACGACGCCATGGTGGACCCGGCCGTCTTCGACATGGTTCTTGACAGTCCGGCGTGCACCTACACCGTTCCGGGCCCCCCCAACATGGCGGTCGGCCAGGCCGACCACATGATCGGGCTTCTGGCCAGCACGCTGACCCGGGACGGCGGCACGCTGCAGATCGGCATCGGCTCACTGGGAGACGCGATTGCCTCTGCCCTGCGTCTCCGCCACCAGGAAAACGCGTCCTATCGCGCGGTTCTCGCAGATCTGAATATCGAAGAGAAGTTCGGAGATGTCATTGACAAGATGGGCGGTCTGGATGTCTTCGAGCAGGGTCTTTACGGTTCCAGTGAAATGTTCATCAACGGTTTTCTGGAACTTTACCAGTGCGGCATCCTGAAACGCGAAGTCTACCCGGACGAGATCATCCAGCGACTGGTGAACGAGGGGAAAATCACTCCCCGGATCGATAAAGATATCCTGGAGGTCCTGCTGGAAGCCGGGGCGGTTCAACCCCGATTGACCCGCCGGGATGTGGATTGGCTGCAGAAATTCGGTATCTTCAAAGAGACCGTTGCCTTTGAAGACGGTCTCATCCGGGTAGGCCCC
>JAERRP010000322.1 GCA_016735415.1 Desulfobacterales bacterium
AATACGGTATTACCCCCTTATTTTTGTGCATTCGGCCCTTCCCCTTTATCATTCACTAAAGCCGCTCGTCATCGTTCAAAGTATAATCGAAAGGTTCAATCGGAAAATATGATCTAATACCGTATTTCGCATTTAATTTGCGGATTGGCGAAAAAAATTCACGAAATGGGTGGGCTAAGGTTTTCTTCAAATCGGCCGAAATTAATTATGTCCATCGCGATCGCTTTGCGGTTGCTTTTACAAGGAGAATTCATGCGGACTTCATCCCGATCGTTGCTGCTGGATACAGACCGGACCCGTTCGCAGGCATCTACCGACGGTTTGTCGGTGGAAACCGAACATCTGGTCGCCTCGATTCCCTCCCTCCTGATCGGTCTGGGAGAAGGCGATCGGGTCGTCTTGTGGAACCCCCGGGCCGAGATGCTGCTGGGCCGCAAAGCCGTGGATGTCGGCGGACGGCCCCTGAGCCGCATCCATCTGCCGTGGGACCGCGAGCGCATTGCGGCAGGCATCGACGAATGCCGCCACAGCGGCAAGCCGGTGCGGATCGAAGACATTTTCTGCACCCTGTCGGGGCAGGACCCCAGGGCTCTGGGCCTGACCGTGCATCCAATGGCCGACGGCGTCTCCAGTCCTCTGCGCCTGATTCTCATGGGGGCCGACATCACCGTGCGCAAGCAGCTTGAGGAACAGTTGGTCCAGGCCCAGAAAATGGAGGCGATCGGTCACCTGGCCGCTGGAATTGCACACGAAATCAGTACACCGGCCCAGTTCGTGGGCGACAATACCCAGTTTCTGCGGGCAGCCTTCGGCGATCTGCAGCAGGTTTTATCGGTGTACGCCCAACTGGCGGACACCGCGCGCAGGAACGGGGCCACGCCCGCGATCCTGAAGGCCCTTGATGCCACCATCGAGGAGGCCGATCTCGAATACCTGGCGGATGAAGTACCTAATGCCATCGACCATATTCTGAACGGCGTCGAACGGATTTCCAGAATCGTGCGCTCGATGAAACTTTTCGCCCATCCCGGCGGGGAGGAAAAGGCGCCCGTGGACCTCAATGAAGCCATCGAGAGCACCATCGTCATCACCCGCAGCGAATGGAAATACGTCGCCGAATTGACCACGGCTTTCGACCCCGAGTTGCCCCCGGTGCCATGTCTGCGCGGCGAGTTCAACCAGGTCATCCTCAATCTGATCACCAACGCGGCCCATGCGATTGCCGATGCGGCCAGGAAACGAACGGGTGCCAGGGGGTTGATTCACATCACCACACAATGCCGTCCCGCATGGGCCGAAATTCGAATCCAGGACAACGGTACAGGGATTCCCGAGACCATCCGGCACAAGGTTTTCGACCTGTTTTTCACCACCAAAAAAGAAGGCCTTGGTTCGGGGCAGGGGCTGGCCCTGGCGCATGGCGTGATCGTCGATCAACTCGGCGGCCAGCTGACCTTCGACACCGTCGAGGGCCGGGGCACCACCTTTATCCTGCGTCTGCCGCGGGAAGCGGAGCCGGCGCCCCATGGATAAAAAACGCCTGCTCTTCGTTGATGACGAACCCATGGTCCTGAAGGGCCTGCAGCGCTCCCTGCGCAGCATGCGCAAGGAATGGGAGATGAGCTTTGTGGCCGGTGGCGCGGAGGCCCTGGCGGTGTTGCGGGAGCACCCCGTCGACGTTGTGGTTTCGGACATGCGCATGCCGGAGATGGACGGAGCCCAGTTGCTGGAGGCGGTCAAGCAGGATTACCCCCAGGGGGTGCGCATCATCCTGAGCGGCCAGCTCGATCGGGAGATGACCCTCAAGTCCGTCCGGCTGGCACACCAGCACCTTTCCAAACCCTGTGATGCCGCTGTTCTCCGGGAGGCCCTGGCCAAAACCTTTGCCTTGAACAATATTCTTTCGCACGCAGGCCTCAAAAAGGTGGTGGCCCGCATCGATGCGCTGCCCAGCATGCCCTCCATCTGTATGGAAGTTATGGAAGAAGTTCAGTCGCCGGAGGCCTCGATCCGGAACGTGGCGGCAATCATCGCCCGCGACCTGGGTATGGCGGCTAAAATTCTGCAGATGGTCAATTCGGCTTTTTTCGGACTGTGCCGTCGCGTGACGGATGTCCGTGATGCTGTCATGCTTCTGGGGCTGGACGCCATCAAGGCCCTGGTGCTCTCCGTCAATGTGTTCGCATCCTTCAAGCGGGAGAAACTGACCTTTGTGGATTTTGAGGACCTCTGGCGGCACAGCCTGACGACCGGCGGTTATGCCAAATATATCATGCGGGCCGCCAGCCGCTCGCGTGCCGAAATCAATACGGCCTTTGTGGCCGGCATGCTGCACGATATCGGCAAACTGATTCTGGCCGTCAATTTCAGTGAGGCTTATCAGGAAGTCATCCAGGCGGTCGATCCGGCCGCGCCGCCTGAATGGGAGCGGGAGCAGGCGGTTTTCGGTGCTTCCCACGCGGAAATCGGGGCCTACCTGATGGGACTGTGGGGCCTCGAATCCCCCCTGCTGGCGGCCATTGCGTTTCACCACAATCCGGGCCTGAGCCGGATTGGGGATTTCAGCCCCCTGGCGGCCGTTCACCTGGCCAACGTATTCGATCGGGAGCGTCACTGTGGCGGCGGTGATCTCAACCGCGGCTGCGATGAGGACTATTTGCGGAATATCGAGGTGTACAGCCGGGTGGCCGAGTGGCGGCAGGGCTGTGCCGACCTGCAAGGAGAAATTGAATGAAGGCCCGAATTCTTCTGGTCGATGACGATCCCATGCTCCTGGCCGGGCTCAAGCGTCAACTGCGGCGTGAATTTCAGGTGGTCACCGCCAGCGGGGGACCGGAAGCCCTGGCCCTGGTGAACGCAAACGGCCCATTTTCGGTGGTGGTTTCCGATTTTCGGATGCCGGGAATGAACGGGATCGAACTGCTCTCCCGGGTCAAGGACCTCAATCCGGACACGGTCCGCATGATGCTGACCGGATCGACGGATCTGTCGACGGCGGTTCAGGCCGTCAACGAGGGCAATATCTTCCAGTTCCACCTTAAACCCTGCCCCTCCCTGACGTTGGCCCGGGCCATCCATGAGGGCATCGAAAAATACAGCCGCAAAGCCCGCCGGACATCTCATCTGAAAGCCTTTCGCAAGTCAATTGCCCAGGCCAGTGAAATCCAGCGCAACCTGATGCCCAAGGATCGCCTGGAAATCGAGGGGATGCAGATCGCCGGACGCAGCGATTGGTGTGATGAAACCGGCGGTGATTACTATGATTTTTTTACACGCGGGGGTAAAGACAAATCCTGTGTGGGCATCGTGGTCGGCGATGTGACCGGTCATGGTCTGCCGTCGGCCCTGTTGATGACCACGGCCCGGGGGTTCATGCGCGAGAGAATTGTCAACAACGGCAATACGGCCGAAATCGTCACCGATGTCAATCGGCACCTGGTGCGCGATGTGGACGGAACCCACCGTTTCATGAGCATGTTCTACTGCGAAGTCGATCCGCTCGACCATATCCTGCGCTGGACGCGCGCCGGCCATGATCCGGCATTTATTTACGATCCTGCTTCCGAGACGTTTGACGAGCTGGCCGGCCCCGGCATGCCGTTGCCGCTGGGGGTGCTGGAGGAGACGCGCTACCAGGAGTCGGTTCGCGCCGTGGCACCGGGTCAGATCATCGTGATCGGCACCGATGGGATCTGGGAAACCCGCAACGCCAAGGGAGAATACTTCGGCAAGAACCGTTTAATGACCATCGTCGGGAAGTATGCCGGACGTCCACCGCATGCGATCGTAGCGGCCGTTTTGGAGCAGTTGAATATTTTTCGCGGGGTGTTGCCGGTGGAAGATGATGCCACCCTGGTGGTGGTCAAGATGGACGCCTGACGGCAGCTGCGGGGCCGGATGCGTGGCGCCGGACCCGCCTGGCGCGGTTATTGGGTTACCGGTTTGCGGGGCCGGGTATGGGCAGCGGTCTGTGAAGGCCACGCCTGCGAGGCTTCGTGCCGCTTGAACAACCCCGTCTGCGGCAGGGGGATTTCCTGGCTGGCCGGCATCCACGACATCACCACCCCGAGGGCGGCCATGATCCGGGCCGGCTGCAAATCACCCAGGTGCGCCACCGGAGCCTGGGCCGTGCTGCAGGCGCCGATAACCGTTTGCGTATATCCCCGATTCAGACACATGGTCATCAGAAAGCGCCCCAGCCGGGCCAATACCGGTCGGCGGGCGGGTGTCAGTGAGCGGCACCAGCGCTGAACCTCAATATTGCCAAACCTTGGAAACTGGCCAAAATCCGTAATGACGAGATCGCGCGGCCGCAGGCTGGCGGCGTTTGCGGCCAGCTGTCGATCCAGCAGAACGATCAGCGTCCGGCAGCACAAAAAGACCTGCCAGTTTGGCAGACTGTCAATACGATCCAGGATGTCGTCAAATTTTCTTGTTTTCACGGAGCCGGCTTCGGTTGTGTTGTCGGAAGCAGTGGATTTTAAGGTGCAATAGTAAAATATAAAGCACAACTTGTACCATGGGAAGGCCTGCTGTGAAATTCCGTCGTACATGTCTCTAAAAAGGGAATAATATTGAAGGGAACCACCCTGGAGACCCGCCACCGTGATTGGGGAGGCCTGGACCGGCCTGGATCGGGATTGCCAAATCTTTTGGCAGATGGACTGTCAAGGGATTTGGCAGCATCGTCTGGCGGCCGGCCCTGGGCGGATGCCAAGGCCGGGACCGGTTCAACCATCTGTAAAGCCATCGCGGTGTACGCTAATCCGATGCAGGTGTCCCAGTCATCTTCCGGGGACGAAGCCGGGTCCAGCCGGGCGGCAGGTCTTCTGGGTCAACGCCGAGCGCAGCGCTGAAGCGCTGGAGACGCTCTGGACTGCAATTGATGCAGGTTTCGCGCGGGCCGCTTCGGACATCGGCGACTTCCTGCTGAATAAAACCTGTAAGCGCCACCACGATTTCCTGCCTCAGAGACTGCATCGGAAAACCTTCACGCGCCGCAAAGCGGCATAGTCTTTCCCAATTGGTAATGCAGCGCTCGACACCGCGATAAACCGTTTTGTCCCGCAGACGCGAATCGAGATCCCGCAGGACAATTCGCCGATAGCGTTCCATCACCGCTTCCTGCAACCGGCGGATTTCTTTCGGTAACAGTTTCAGACTTGGTCCCTCCGGGTCCTGGCTGAGAAAATAGACCGCATTATGCAGCGCGACTTCAGGGATCTCGCCGCTGTTGCGAATCATGATCAGCTCGTCATCGAGGGCGGCTTTGCGCTCATCGGCATACATTATGCGGGTCTCCGAACGGCAACAACAGGGTTGCCCTGGGCCAGTGCGTTGAATGTGACCATTTTCTGGCGTGATAATTGCTTTATAGCATGGGTGCAAAGCGGCCGACCGTCCGTTGGGGGCCGTACCGTGTGTCCATCGACACAAACCGATCGTTTATCATGGCGATGCGTGACCTGTCCGATACCAGATGTATCTTTTTGGTGACAGCATTGCGGTGGGCATGCCCGGGATGAACCCCGGCCGCCGCTATGATGATTTTTGTTGAGGAGGATCGCACACGCCATGCTGACCGCCACCGACGAACTGCTCCTGACCTCCGGTCAAGCCATAAAGAAAAAGGCCGCCGCACCGGCACCGATTATCCGGGAGAGGATTTTCGGACTTCCCGTGGATCCGGATGTTTTGTTTGCCGACGACCATAACGCCTATTGCCGGCGCATCGAGAAAAGACAGCGCCAGTTGATCATCAAGCTGTCTTTTCTTAAATCTTTTCTCCATCCGGGCGAGAAAGTCCTTCTTATCACCACGGCTTACAGCCCTTTGCGATTGGCTGAACAGATCCTGACCGCCGGGCTGTTTCTCGATCTGGAGCGGGCGATTATCGTTTTTACCAGTTTTCGCATCCTGCATGCGCCTGTGGGCCAAAATTATCGCTACCGCCAGTCCCTGGCGCAGATTCGCTATCGCGATATCCGTGCCATCAAACTGCAGCGGGGGGCTTTGCAGATCGACTACAAGAGCGGTACCATCGAAAAATTCAAGGCGGTTGCTTTTGCGGAGCGGCGTAAAATCAAGCAGCTCATACCGGCACTGCCCTTGACCATGGAAGTGCTCTCGCCGTCCGGACGCACCCACCTCTGTCCCCATTGTACCCGCACCCTGATCAAACCGGTGCCCCGCTGCCCGCGCTGCGGGCTGGCCTTCAAAAAAGCAGGCCTTGCCCTGGCCGGGACCCTTTTGAACCCGGGCGGGGGATATCTCTATCTTCTTCACCGGCGACCGGCCGCCCTTTTTTCCTTGGCTGAGGCCACGGCAGGGTGTGCGGGAACCTGGCTTTTCTGGCATCAGGGCGTTGCGGCCCTTGCGAGCAGCCCGGTGTGGCTGGTTCTCACGGCCATGGCGCTTTTACGCGGCCTGGCCTGGCTGCATCTGGCCCATCTGGTGCGCGAATTCGTGCCCTGCCAGCCCCGGAAATGCTTCGGTTTGCAGACCGCACGCCTGCTTCAATTCCTGCGGCGGCGTCCCCATGGTGCCAAACAGCCCGTCTGAGGGTGATGCGGTTCCCTACACCGGTTGAGACGGTGCTTCCCGTTCCGCGGCCGACCGGTCGAAGCGGGGAAAATACACGTGGAAGGTGGTCTCCCGGCATTACTTTTTGACGATGATCCAGATCGCATGAATGATCCCCGGCACATAGCCCAGAAGGGTGAGGAGGATGTTGATCCAGAAGTGCAAACCAATGCCGACCTGCAGAAAAACGCCCAGGGGCGGCAGGATGATGGCGATAAGAATCCGAACGACGTCCATTTTCATCTCCTGATCCGGTTGATAACGAAACCTTTCCGGTTGAAATCTCTGTGACGGCAGGCTTCGAGCCCATTGACGGACTATAGCCGCTCCCAGAGCCTTCCGCAATAGCCGCATCATCGTCGGTATCGTCCACCAGGGCAATCACATCCCGGTGCATGGCGGCATGCGAAAGCAGCCAGCGGCCGGGTGCGGATTTAAGACCGGCAGAAAAAAAAAGGAATAAATTTTAACATTCGGACATCATTGCTGACATCAATCGGGGTTACCCGTAAATCATCGGACAGGAGGATACCATGAAAGCAATATCACTGTACAACGGCTATCGCTTGATCGTATGGACCCTGGCGGTTCTCTTCGCCCTGGGCGGCAGTACGGCCCTGGCCGGCAACGATTCATCCATCAATGGGGAATTGCGCCAGGCGATTCAGGCCCGTATGGTCAGTCATATCGAGGGCCACACCGTGGAAGACACCTATTTCCTCTTCGATGCAGCCGAGGGGAAACTGCTGGCGCTCAAATTCAAGCAGCTGCACAAAGGGATTGTGCGAAAAGGCGCGTTTTATGTGAGCTGCGCCGATTTCGTGGATCAGGAGGGGCGTTTGGTGGACTTGGATTTTCTGGTTATCCCTCAAGGGGCAGGATTGCTCACGGCCCAGGCGATCGTGCATGCCGTGGACGGCCAGAAACGGAAATATCACCTGGAATAATCGGTTACTTAAATAGATAGCGCCTGAAAAGGCGCTATCTATTTAAGGATGAGCGTGGTTTTTGGAGCGCTGTCTGAGGTTGCGTACGGAAATGCGCGCCGGATGGCGGTGGTGGCTTCAGAGGCTTCCGTTGCGTCGAGAACGGATACCAGGTGCTACAACCCCTGCTGCAGCGCCAGGAATAATTTATCGATATCCGCGTCCGTGGTGTAGAGATGGGGGGCCACTCGCACGGCGCTGCCCCGCACAAGAACTATATGTATAATGGACAAGAACAAGTACACAGGACAGGAAAATTAAACGCGACAAAACAATCATGTCT
>JAERRP010000571.1 GCA_016735415.1 Desulfobacterales bacterium
ATGGATCTATTCCCTCCTTTACTGACGCTTTCTTTGAGATGATGTCGGGCTATACCACAACTGGTGCAACCATACTGACAGATATCGAAGTTGTTCCCCACGGATTGTTGTTCTGGCGCAGCCAGTCCCATTTGCTGGGAGGCATGGGCTTTTTAACATTAACCATTATATTTTTACCCCATGGAATGGGAGGAGTTCGTATATTCAGGGCAGAGTCAAGCCCCGGCCAGGTCATCACCAAAGAAAAATTTATTCCTAGAAACAGAGATACCATGACCTGGCTATGGGGAATCTATATTGCTCTGAACCTTTTAGAGACTATTTTATTGTGCTTTGGGGGCATGTCTGTTTTTGATTCCCTGTGCCATTCCTTTGGAACGGTCTCAACTTCGGGCTATTCTCCCTGGAATGCCAGTATAGGGCACTATAACAACGCCTATTTTGACTGGGTCATTATTGTTTTCATGTTTTTAGGCGGCATGACATTTATGCTCTTTTACCATATGGTTCAAAGAAACTGGCACGTCATAAGAATTAATACTGAACTCAGATGGTATATTGGATTTATGTTCTTTTTCTGCGGCATGGTATCCTTGATCTTATGGAAAGAAAACACTTATGGCCTCATGGATTCAATCCGTTATGGAACTTTCCAGGTTACCTCTATTTTGACAACCACAGGATTTACCACAGCCGATTATGAGCTATGGCCCCAGGCCGCCCAGATGTTCCTCTATGCAGTCTGTTTTATCGGTGCCTGTGCCGGATCAACCACCAGTGGAATTAAAATAGTACATTATATCCTGATATGGAAATTCGGAGTGGCTGTTATCAAAAATATCTTTTTCCAGCCTATGTCCGTTGTATCAGTCCGTTTAAACAGAAAACCGGTAGATCCGAAAATTATCCATCTGGCATATTGTTATTTTATTGTTAACATTTTCTTGGTTCTGGGTGGGGGATGTTTCATGTCATTGATAGACCAAATGGATATTACGACTGCCATGAGTTCAGTAATCGCCGCACTGATGAATATCGGCCCGGGATTCGGTGAAGTAGGTCCATCTCAAAATTACGCCTTTATTTCCGATGCAGGCAAATGGTTCTTATCCTGGAACATGCTTGTTGGCAGACTGGAAATGTTTTCAGCCCTGGTTATTTTTTACCCGTCCTTCTGGAAAAAATAAATCAGATCAGGCAAGAAATAATTTCTGGACATCTTTCAAGTGCTGTGACATGCAGACCACTATTACCCGTTCATTATTTTGGATATGAGTGTCTCCCACAGCAACCTGCCACACGCCTCCTCTGAGAATACCGCCTATCATCATCTTTCCATTATAATAGGTTCCTATCTTAGAAAGCGGATTACGGGTAATTAACGAGTTCGGAGCTGCAACAATTTCCACCATTTCAGCATCAAATCCATGAAGGTGTGCCACAGAAATCAGTTCACCCCGCCGTATGAATTTTAGAATCTTATTACCAGCCAGTATTTTTTTATTTACAGCAAGATCTGATCCCATTGTTGTTGCCAATACCACATAATCTTCTTTGTAAACCAATGCAATACATTTACTTTGTTGACTATTTTGCTTGCCGTTTTTGCTGATATCTTGTGAAGTCATCAGGTGTTTAGCCATCACGCAACTCATGATATTGGTTTCATTTTCACCAGTAGCCGTTATAAAGGTATCCATATCCAATAATCCTGCTGAAACAACCACCTCTGAATCTGACCCGTCACCATGTAACACCTCTGCATTTTTCAATGTAAAGGAGAGCTCCTGAGCTGTCAGTTCATCTTTTTCAATTAATCTAACTTTAACTTTTTTACCCAGCAACTCAGCCAGACGTCGCCCAACCAATCCGCCACCTACGATCATGACCCTATGGCGGCTTTGCTGTTCCACACCTGTCAGACTCATCAATCGGGACAGATTAGCATTACTGGTCATAAAAAATGCCTGATCTCCGGGAAAACTTAAAAGTGAAGTCGAAGTGGACGAATGCTACATCGGTGGCCCTGAAGTAGAAAAGCCTGGACGCTCTAAAGGGAAGAAATCGCTTGTCGTTGTTTCCGTCGAAATCGTTCGCTGGATAGACACAAGCGGACGCAAACCTGGTCGCCATGTCACACAATACGACATTGATGGCCCCCCGGAACGTCAGAAACGTTCTCAAGCTAACGGCGAACCCGTCCCCCGTAAACGCGCTGGTCGTGTACGTATGGCGGTCATTCCCGATGCCAGCGCAGAGACTTTGTTGCCTTGGGTCGAATCGAGCATAGAAATTGGGAGTAAAATTTACACCGATGGTTGGAAGGGATACAACGGCTTAAAAGCACTCGGCTATAGCCGCGTTATCACATTACAGACTCATAAAGGTAAGTGTT
>JAERRP010000356.1 GCA_016735415.1 Desulfobacterales bacterium
GCCGAGAAATTTCTGCAGGCGATGCATGGGGTCGAAATTGTGGCCTGGGTCAGTTCAGTGGGAACCATCGACGCCGCCGACATGGAAGTTGACGGCATCAGCCGATCCGCCGTCGACCAAACCGACGTGCGCTGCCCCGATCCCCGCGCCGCCGAACAGATGACGGCGCGCATCACTCAACTCAAAGAGGCGGGCGACAGTATCGGCGGGGTGGTCACCTGTGTGGCGCGAAATGTTCCGGTGGGCCTGGGAGAACCGGTTTTTGACAAGCTCGAGGCTAAATTGGCGCAGGCCATGCTGTCGATTCCGGCCACAAAGGGATTTGAAATCGGTTCCGGTTTTGCCGGGGCTCGGATGCAGGGATCGGCGCATAACGACCCCTTTGTAAAAAAAGGCGATCGCCTCGGAACAGCCAGCAACCGCAGCGGCGGTGTGCTCGGCGGTATCAGCAACGGTGAGCCGGTCATCTTGCGGGTGGCCTTCAAACCGCCCGCCACCATCAAAAAGCCTCAGAAAACCGTGGATTTCGAAGGACGGCCGGCAATCCTGGAGGCCAGGGGGCGTCATGATCCCTGCGTGGTTCCCCGGGCCGTCCCCATCGTGGAAGCCATGACGGCATTGACTTTAGGCGATTTCCTGTTGCGCCAAAAAATGCGCGGATAACCTTCGAGCATTAAAAACAAGTGAATTCAGGGTATGGCCACAAGATTATCCGACCGAATCAATGCCATCGAATCGTCCGGGACGGTTCAGTTGACCGCTGCCCTCCAGAAGTTGCGCGATCAGGGGGTTGACGTGGTGGATCTGGCGGTGGGGGAGCCGGATTTTGCCATTGATCCCACGATCGTCGACGCGACGTCCGCAGCCCTTGCGGCCGGCCTGACACGCTATGGACCGGTTGGCGGTCTGCCGACGCTACGCAAGCGAATTGCTGCCGATTTCGAGGGCTATGACCAACGCCATATCATTGTTACCAACGGCGCCAAGCAGGCCCTCTACAATGTTTTTCAGGTTCTCTGCAATGATGACGATGAGATCGTCATCCCCTCACCATGCTGGGTGAGTTTCAGCCATCAGGTCAAACTGGCGGGGGGGCAGCCTGTACTCGTGCCGTCCCCCCACCAGCACCCGGATGTCGCCGCCATCCGGCAGGCGATTGGACCGCGGACGGTTGCCGTGCTGATCAATTCGCCCAACAATCCCACCGGCGCCGTTTATCCGCCTCCAGTTATCGCGGCAATTGGCGATATCTGTCGCCAAAGCAACCTTTGGCTTATCTCCGACGAGGCCTATCAGGCGTTTGATTACAGCGGAACAGTGGGGTTCAGCCCCTTTGCCGATGCGGGTTTGCGTGAACGTCTGATCGTCATTCGAAGTTTTTCCAAAACCTATGGTATGACCGGATTTCGGGTCGGTTTTGCGGCCGCGCCGGTTGCCATTGTCCAGGCCATGAACCGTCTGCAAAGCCACTTGAGCGGGAATGTGTGCACCTTCGCCCAGCACGGGGCCCTGGCGGCACTGGATTTGCCGGCCGAACTGATTGCCGGACGACGCTGCCAATATGTACAGCGCCGCGACCGTGCTTTTTCCCTGACATCCGGGCTGTTTGAGTGCCGGAAACCGGAGGGCGCGTTTTACCTTTTGCCAAGCATTTCACGTTATGCCGATCGATTTGCATCTGGTGTCGACCTGGCGACCCGCCTGCTTGAACAGGCCCACGTGGCCGTGGTTCCGGGTGAATACTTTTATGCCGCGGGGCATGTCCGCATTTCCTTCGCGGCGGCGAGTGATCGGTTGGAAGAGGGCTTCCGGCGCATGCGGGAGGTGCTGGTATTATGATCGGACTTATCGGATTCGGCCGATTCGGTGCCCTGACAGCCTACTATCTGTCAAAAAATTTTCCCGTAAAGGTCTACTCCCGCCGTCAGTCGTCCGAAAGCATTGCGGCCAGCGGTGCCGGTGCTTCGTCCCTGGAGGAAGTCTGTGAACAACCGTTTGTGATCTTATGTGTCCCCATATCGGCCATGCCGGAAACCCTGCACCTAATTGCCCCTCTGTTGCGCAGGGAATCATTGGTGATCGACGTGTGCTCGGTCAAAATCCACCCGATCCAGTGGATGCGGGAATATTTACCGCCGGATGTGCACATTCTTGGGACCCACCCCATGTTTGGGCCGGACAGTGCCGCCGATTCGCTGGAAGGAAGAAAGCTGGTGTTGTGCCGGGAGCGGATTCCGGAGGAACTTTATCGTAAGGTGCGCCGGTATCTGGTCGCCAAAAAACTGGAAGTCATCGAAACGACACCCGAGGAGCACGATCGGCAAATTGCCGTCAGCCTCTCGCTGACCCATTTTATCGGGCGTTCCCTGTCGGCTTTCGGCGCAGGCAAGTTGAAGATCGACACCGAGGGGTATCGGCGCCTGGTTAACACCCTCGGGGTGGTTGAGCATGATACCTGGCAGTTGTTCGAAGACATGCATCGCTACAACCCGTTTGCATGTGAGACGCGGGTGGCCTTTATGGAAGCGATGCATGCGATCGACAAGAAACTCGCATCGGACTGATTATTGCCCCTCAGCATCCTCGGCCGGCAGGATCGCCGTATAATGCCGGCGATCGGCCACGTATTCCTCGAATCCGCGATCAACTAGAAAACGCGAGATCAAATCGGACACCAGGTCGGCGGTATCGATGTGGTAATGACCTTTGGTATCCGGTCCCTTGATCTTTTTGGCCGTATGAACGATCTGCTGGATGGTCTGGCCGGAAATTTCAATGTTGGCATTGATAACGACCCTGTCGTCTTGAGACGCCATGCATTCCTTCCTTAGGGCTCGTTTAAAAACATCTTCACATTTTAAGCGCCGATGCACCCCGCCGGGCGGTATTGCACAAGCCCGAAATAGGCCAAAGGTTCCTGCGCCTTCTGCCCTTGTACCGGCGGCCGCAACGCTATAAATGGCGAACCTATTTTTGCGCGAGCCCTTCGTTGAGCATCTTCCGAGTAAAAATTCCGGTCCTGAAAGACGATAAAAAAATAGGTGCCCG
>JAERRP010000505.1 GCA_016735415.1 Desulfobacterales bacterium
GGGAATTTTAGGCCAAGGATTAGATCTGCACAAAGCACCTGAAGTCTAGACAGCAGTGAGAGGGAAGAGCACCGGCATAGTAACCATGACAGCAAAAGATTTTGAAGCCCCAGCAGATGACGACAGTGGCACGGGCCGCGGCCAGACGATCGGCATCCTCGGAAGAAAGACCGATGGTCTGCATGTAGCGGGCCTTGCGGGCATCCGGCAGTTCGGGCAGTTTAGCGCGAATGGCATCGATCCATTCGTCGTCCACCACCACCGGCAGCAGGTCCGGATCGGGGAAATAGCGGTAATCGTGGGCCTCTTCCTTGCCGCGCATGGCGCAAGTGCGGTTTTTTTCCGGATCCCACAGGCGGGTTTCCTGCACCACGGCCTCACCGTCCAGAAGACACTCCCGCTGGCGGTCGATTTCATAATACAGCGCCCGTTCCACATTGCGGAAGGAATTGAGGTTCTTGATTTCGGTGCGGGTGCCAAGCGCTGCGCTGCCGCGGGGGCGCAGGCTCACGTTGGCGTCGCAGCGGAAGCTGCCTTCTTCCAGGTTGCCGTCGCAGATTTCGAGATAACGGACGATGGCGCGCAGCTTGCGCAGGTAGGCCCCGGCCTGTTCCGGCGACCTCAAATCGGGTTCGCTGACGATTTCGATCAGGGGCACGCCGGTGCGATTGAGATCGACGCGACTGATCGGGCGGTCCGGATCATGGACCAGTTTGCCGGCGTCCTCTTCCATGTGAATACGCGTCAGGCCGATGGTGGTCAGGCCCTCTGCGGGCGTTTCAATGTCGATCCGGCCGTGTTCGGCCAGGGGGCGCTCGTATTGGGAAATCTGGTAGCCCTTGGGAAGATCGGGGTAAAAATAGTTTTTACGGGCAAACCGGCTCTCCCGGTTGATCCGGCATTCGGTGGCCAGGGCCATGCGGATGCTGAAGGCCAGAACGTTCCGGTTCAGCACCGGCAGAACACCCGGCAGTCCCAGGCAGACCGGGCAGACATGGGTATTGGGGGGCGCACCGAAAGCCGTGGAGCAGCCGCAGAATATTTTGGTGCGGGTTTTCAGCTGGGCATGAACTTCCAACCCGATAACCGTTTCGAATTCCATGTCAGGGCCTCCTTTCGTTACGGGGGACAGGTTCCGGAACCTTTGGGCGCGGCGACGGCCCCGCCGGCTGTTCCGAACCTTGAAAGGGCCGGGGCGATGGCAGCGCCCGCATCAACCGGCGTATTTTCCACCAAGCGCCGGGCGCCGTCAAGGCGTTTTCGCGTGTCGGCACAATTCGATGAAAGGAGGCGCATGGGGGGCGTGCGGGACGATCCCGGGCTTGCAATGTGCCGCCATTTCAGATATTAAAATAGGGTCGGAGATGCGAGCAGGATCCAGGCCCCCCATCTCCGACTTTCTATTAAAGGGCCCGTTTGCCAACGGCCAGGCGGGGCGACTGGCGGCGTAAGCCCTAAAAAACCCCGACGGATTGCGGGATGGGACAAAACGGCACCTTCAATATCCTGATGTATTCCCACGACACTTATGGTCTGGGACACATCCGCCGCACCATGGCCATTGCCTCCCATCTTTGCAGCGATGGCGTCAATATTTTGATTCTGACCGGCTCACCCATCGCCGGAAGGTTCAAGTTCCCGGAACGCATCGATTTTGTCCGTATTCCGGGCATGATCAAAAAAACCAACGAAGAATATCGGCCCCTGTCCATCAAAATCAATCCCCGCCACGCCCTGGATATTCGCAAGAACATCATTACGGCGACGGCCAAGGCCTTTCAGCCCCATCTGTTTATCGTGGACAAGGAACCCCTGGGCCTTAAAAAGGAAGTGCTGCCCACCCTGCGCTGGATTCGCCGTTGCCTGCCCCAGTCGCATACGATTCTGGGGCTGCGCGATATCATGGACGACGCCGAGACCGTGCGCCGGGACTGGGCCAAAAAGAAAGTTTACCGGAATCTGGACGAGCTCTACAGTGAGATCTGGATTTACGGTATTCAGGATTTCTACGATCCTATCCGCGAATACGCCATTCCGGCGTCGGTCAAACAGAAAATGCTCTTTACGGGTTACATTCCGCGTCAAAAGCCCAACCGCAAGGCCGTCCAGCGTATTCGCGAGGATCTGGGCCTCGGCCCGGACGAGAAGCTCGTGGTGTTGACCACGGGCGGGGGGGGTGACGGTTATGCTTTGATGGACACTTATCTTGCCATGCTGGAGCAGGGCGCAGCGTCCACCCCCTTTCGCAGCGTTCTGGTGACCGGGCCTTTCATGCCGCGGGCCGAACGCAAGAATGTCTTCAAGCGGGCCCGCCGCCAGGGGGCTTCCTCCTTCCTGTTTTTCCGGCAGATGGAGCAATTGATGGCGGCCGCCGATCTGGTCGTCAGCATGGGCGGCTACAACACCCTGAGTGAAGTATTGAGCCAGGGAACCCCCAGCCTTGTCATTCCCCGGGAGAAACCCCGGCTGGAGCAGCTCATTCGGGCGCGGACCTTCCATGCCCAGGGGCTGATCGATTTTATTCCCTGGGACGAATGCTCCCCCGCCGAGCTCAGCGGCAGGATTGAGCGGCTTCTCGAACAGCCCCAGGCCTACCGCGAGGCCCTGGCCCGGTTCCGCTTCACCGGTATCGATACCATGCGCAGACGTATCAGTCGCTTCAGGAGTGACCGCAATGTCATTGCCTGCTAAGTCAGGCACCCTCGGTATGATCCTGAAGGGGTACCCGCGGATATCCGAAACCTTCATTTCCAACGAAATTCTCCTGCTCGAGCGCCGGGGTTTTCGTATCCGCATATTTTCCATGCGCCGCCCGCGGGAGAACTTCACCCATGCCAGCGTGCGCCGCATCGCGGCCCGCGTGGACTACCTGCCGGAAACCATTATCAGCAGACGTCTGCCCGCACTTTGCTGGCATAATCTCCTCCAGGCCGCACGTTCGCCGGGACGGTATGGCGCCGCGCTCAAAACAGCCTGGCGCCGCTGGCGGCGCACCCATAAATCGGCCACCATCAAACACCTGCTCCAGGCCGGTTATCTTTGTCACAAACTATTGCGGGGCGGAGACTGCGTCCATCTGCATGCCCATTTCGCGCACTCCCCGACCTCGGTGGCTTTTTTCAGCCACCTGCTGAGCGGATTGCCCTTCAGTTTCACGGCCCATGCCAAAGATATCTATACGTCCGATCCGCGCCAGTTGGCGGAAAAAGCGGCGGCGGCCCGGTTTGTTGCCACCTGTACGGCTTACAACCGCAGCTATCTACAGAACATTGTCGACGGCCGGAGAACGCCGGTCTGCCTGGCCTACCACGGCATCGATCTGGATCTGTTCCGGACCGAGGGCCGCAATCCGGAGGCTGCGCCACCGTATGACATTCTGACGGTCGCCCGCCTGACCCCCAAGAAGGGCCTGAAAACGGTCTACCGGGCCCTGCGCCGGCTCAAGGATAGGGGCGTTGCCTTTCGGCACACCCTGATCGGAGACGGCGAACAGAAATCGGAAATCGAGGCCCTGCGCCGAAGCCTGGGGCTTGAATCCGAAACGGTTCTCCTGGGGACCCGCCCGCACGAAGACGTATGCCGCTGCTTCCGGGCGGCCGATCTTTTTGTGCTCGGATGTGAGTTGGCCGCGAACGGCGACCGGGACGGCATCCCCAACGTGATCCTGGAAAGCATGGCCATGGGGGTGCCGGTGGTGGCCACCCGTTTTTCAGCCATTCCGGAAGCCATTCAACCGGAACACGACGGCCTGCTGGTCGATAGCGGTCGTCCCGGGGCCATGGCGGCGGCCATGCTGAGGGCGCTGGAAAAAACCGCCCTGCGCCGCAAACTGATCGCCAACGGGCTGGTAACGGTCCGGTGTCGGTTTGACAACTGCGTTCTGATAGAAGAAATGGCGTCTGCTTTCAAACGCCATACCGGGCTTTAAGGGCCGTGGAGCTGCTATGCCGGCAACCCCTGATCGCGGGACCCAATTTTTCATAATGCGGCATGCGGCCACGGCCTGGAACCGCGCAGGCCGCATTCAGGGGCATCACGACACCCCCCTGACGCCCGAAGGAAAGCGGCAAATTGCGGCCTGGCGGGCCCATGTCGATGGATTGACGCTGGACCGGATCT
>JAERRP010000393.1 GCA_016735415.1 Desulfobacterales bacterium
ATTTCAGTGTCACCACCTGCAGGAGGTTGGGATACATGATGGCCAGGCCCAGGATGTCATGCTTTTTACCTTTGAACTTGGAGGTCCCCTTATAACCGGCGACGGCCACATCGCCCATGACCTCGCCCACCACGGTTTCGCCTTTGTGGGCCAGTTTGACGTTTTCCACACTGGCACCGGTTACCTCGGCTCCGGCCTTTACGTTGGGAACATACTTGGACCATATCTCGGCCACCCCGCCGCCATAAGGGTAGTAAATTCCGCCGGTGCCACCTGTGCCAATGGAGACAAAGGTGGTTTTAGCCATGGCAGGCGTGGCGAGAACGACGAGGGCCAGAACAGTCAACAGAATCAGATACCAGCTATATAGACGTTGGTGTTTCATTGGCAGATCCTCCTTAGGTTGACCAAAGCGGTTTGCTATTCACTCATAGGAACGACCAGCACGTGAATTTTGCCGGGCATCGACGTTGTTTTGATGAAAGGCACTTTAACGGTTTCCGTTTTGCCGGGAGCGACCCGGGGGGGCTTGCCTTTGCGGGGGACCAGGTGACCGGCGGCCTTGTCCATATCCAGCAGGAAGATGTTGAGCCGATACCGCAGAGGACGATCCGTGACATTTTTCAGCGCCACGGTGTAAATCAGCGCGGGATCGGTGCCTTGTTTGCCCATGGCACAGCCAAACGAGACAACTTCGACTTCCGGGGCCACTTCCCATTCAATCCTTGCAGTTGCACAATCGACGGATTTGACATTGGACGGTGGCGCCGTGGCGCAACCGGTCCATGCCAGCAGCATTAATGGTATCGCCAGGAATACAACCACACGGCCGACAGATCTCTTCCCATGCATGGCACTCTCCTTGTCTTTGAATCGGTTGAAAAATGACGAAACGCCGAGATACGCTCTAATACGTGTTAAGATTCACGAACGGGTCACACACCAGTAGATCCCAGTGTTGGTGGGGATCAGGAGATAAAATTACTTCACGCCCGGGCTCCGAAGGCCTCCCGGGTCGGGTGTTTCCGAAAAGCGGTTTTAGATTGTTACGGACAGGGCCAATCTTTGTCAAGCAATTTACCTGAAACCATTTAACCGGGGCGTCCTTAAAGGCTTTGCAAATCACGGAATGAATGCTCCGCAGCGCAATCCGGCACGGTCTGAATGCATTCGGAATCGTGCCCCTCATTTAAATTTCTAAGTATATCTTGACAAATCCCCCGGGCGGCGTCATGCAGATTATCCACACCACCCCCTGAGAATGCGAAAGACCTCAACATGGATACAGCTCCCGACAAAGTGACAACTCTTTCCTCCGCCATCCAGGATTTTGTACCGGACGGCAGCCACATCTCTATGGGGGGCTTTACGGTCAACCGCATTCCCATGGCGGCCGTTTACGAAATCATTCGTCAAAAAAAACGTCGCCTGCATCTTTATGCCCACTCCAATGGTCAAGGCGTGGACGAGCTCATCGGCGGGGGCTGTGTGGCGCGGCTGGATATCGCTTACGGCGGCAACGGGCGTTTCGCACCGACCTGCATCCGGTTTCGCAAAGCCGTGGAAAACAGCAGCCTCAAGGTGGAGGACTACTCTAACTATCAAATGACCCTGCGATTTACCGCCGGCGCCATGGGGGTGCCCTTTTTACCGGTGCGTTCCGGGATGGGCACGGACATCGTTTCCCAGTGGGGCTTTGATGCCGAGATGCGCCGGAGCGACCCCAAACTGCCGGATCACAAACTGTGCCTCCTGGACAATCCCTTCGGCCAGTGGGCACAGGCCACCCAGCTGGTGCTGGTGCCGGCCATCAACCCGGATGTGACCATCCTTCACGTGCAGCAGGCGGACCGGTTCGGAACCGTTCGCATCGAAGGCCTGCCCTTTGCCGATGTTGAGCAGGCCAAGGCCGCCCGCCGTGTCATTATCACTTGTGAGGAACTGGTGGATACAGATCGGTTGCGCGAACGCCCCGAGGCCAACCAGCTGCCTTTTTTCTGTGTGGATGCCGTGGTGCCGGTTCCCATGGGGGCCTACCCCACGGCCTGCTACCGGCACTACGATTATGATCCGACCTATTTGAACAACTATCGCACCTGGGCCCGGGACGACGCCCGACATGGGGATTACCTGCAGCAATTCGTTTTCAACGTCACGGATCACGTCGCCTTTTTGAAGCTCCAGAATACCGCGCAACTGGATCGCATCCAGGCGGATCCGCGCACGGGATATGCGGTTGGGCTGGAGCGCAAATAGTGTACTCAATTATCAACAGTCACGTGACCACGCTGTCCGCTCGCTATGATTTCCAATGCATTCAGGGTTCAATGACATACGGATAACCCATTTCCCTCAATTCGGGATTTAAGGAAAACCAGCAATGCCAGAGTATACGTCACGCGAAATGATGGCGGTGGCGGCCGCCAGGGAAATCAGGGATGGCGACATCGTCTTCTGCGGCACGGGCATTTCCATGTTAGCGGCCATGGCCGCCAAACATATCAGTGCGCCCAATAGTATTATTTTTTTCGAAACCGGTGCCGTCGATTCCAGACTGGAAGAAGTCCCCATGGCCGTGGCGAGCCCGCGTGTGATGTTGGGCGCCGCCGTGAACGGCAGTCTGGCCGACGCCTTTGCCGTCATGCAGAACCGCTTTACCGGACGCAAAGTCGTGGGGATCCTGGGTGCGGCCCAGATCGATCTTTACGGCAACTTGAATTCCACTGTGATCGGAGACTACGCTCATCCCCGAGTGCGCTTTTCGGGAAGCGGGGGGGCTTGCGATGTGGGCTCTTTTGTCAACCGCACCATCATCTTCATGACGCAGGAAAAACGCAAGTTCGTTCCCCGCCTGGACTATCTGACCTGTCCGGGCTGGCTCGATGGGCCGGAGGGGCGCCAGAAAGCGGGACTCGCCGGTGGTGGGCCGGCAGCGGTGGTCACCAACATGGCCATCATGCGATTTGACGAGCACACCCGGCAGATGTACCTCAGCGGCTGCTATCCGGGCATTTTGCCCCAGCAGGTCCTCGACCATATGGGGTTTGCGGTGGACGTGTCACGCGTTGACCCTGTTCCGCCACCGTCCGACAACGAACTGACCACCCTTCGCCAGCAGTGCGACCCGCAAAATTTGATCCTTGCGTAAACCAACGGGAAAACAACGCAAACCAACGATATCAGGTCTACACGTTTGACCAGGCAGCGTCTTTATTTTAGGTTCTTCTCCAATTTAGTTGGAGAAGAGGGTCCCAGGATTCAAGGGGTCAGGGATTCAAGGGTTTGTTTTCTAAAGATTTTATCAGCGCTTTTAACATTCTTTCTATTTCGGCGATATCTTTCGTGATGACACCCCATTGGCCCCTTTCACTCGAACCCTTGACCCCTTGAATCCTGGAACCCTGCCTTAGAATCCGCAGGCCGCCCGTTCGCGTCGGGCCGGGCGTACCAGATATACAAAGGGGCTACAGCCTGTCGGTTGTAGCCCCTTTTTTATCCGTCGATCTGCCCCGTCAGGCTTTACCCGTTATACCAGACCCAGACGCTACCCTGTCGATGTTTGCATTGCAGCCAGTCCGCTCCGGTTTCGAACCAGAAAGGACGATTTACTTTTTCGGAGTGAATCAAGCGCCACATTTCGCACTCGATGGTATCGAGGGTGGCAAAATCATTGCTGTGTTCTAACCCGACCGCTTCAAGCGCCCTGAACATATCTCCAATTTCTGATCCGGTATGACAATACACGGTAATGTGGTCGTTGCATTCGGCCCTGTAACGATTGACGAAAGCACTGAGTCCACCGGGGAATTTTTGGTTTAACGACTCGTTACGGATTATGACGGTCTGGTAAGTGCATCGAAGTTCCGAAGAGGAAGCATTTGGTAAGCGCGTCGTGATCATTATCGGTCCCGGTCAGTGTTGACACTTTATGCTGAAAAAGCTTGGGGCAAGGCTCCAAGCCTTGCCCCGATACGAAAGGAGGTAGAAATGAACTGGTAGTCGGCAACCAAGGGATCGAGAACTCCGAAGTCGGTCAGGTATTCAAATTAGCTCAGCATGAAGAAATTGTTCCCGACCCCTGATTGCCATTTGGTGGTAAGTCAAAAGCAAACAGCGTGCCAGTTTTATGAACGCCGGATTTCTGTTAGAATAACAGTGAGAAAGATAAACCAGAAGAAAAAGCAAGGTACCCGTTTGACAGAATTTGTCAGCCGGAGTGACGTGATTTGTCAGAGTAGACAGGGGTAATTGATAAACAGGACCCAAAAGAAATTTCAAGGCACGTCCATCGATCAAGACCATTTGGCAACCAGGGGGCGTCGGACTTCTAATCCGTAGATCGCGCGTTCGCGTCGTGCCGGGCGCGCGGCCGGTTCTATGGGTGTACATTGATTTGAATCGGCGGCTGGTTCCAGCGGGTCGCCTTGCGGATGATCCCATCGTGAACGCCTCGGGGCGGTTCGGTGGTCGCTGACCGTCTTCTGCATTATATTAGGTCAGAAAAAATTTTATTGTTGTCCCGGGATACCGCTTTCGACGGACGGTTCCCCGGGACATCATCCTGGGAACCTGTGCATGAAGATCTGCATCAAATGCGGCCAGATCGTGGCTGAAGCGGTCAACACCTGTCCGACCTGCGGGGCCGAGGTGACGGCCGGTCGTACCACCATCGGCGACTACCGCATCCTGGAGGTGCTGCACGAGGGCTACGCCAGCATTCTGTGCAAGGCCCGGCGCGAGGGGGATGCGGAGCCGGTAATGATCCGCATCTTCACCCCGCCCGCCGGGGTCGATGCCCGGCTGGCCGAGCGGCTCCAGCGCGAGCTGGAAGAGCTTCGGGAACTGCCCGAAAGCTATTTCGTGCGCCACCTGGCCATCCGGCAATCCGCCGAAGGTCTGTGGTACCGGATCAGCGAGTGGGTGGAGACAATGAGCTGGGGCACCCTTCTGGCCTCGGGGCGTTTGCAGGAGCCCCGGGTCAGCCTGAACCTTTTTGCCCGGATTGCCTCAATCCTCGAAGGGCTGCACCGCATCGGGCACATCATTCCCCACCTCATCCTGGACGACATCCTGGTCTACGAAGACGAGGCCGGTGTGCTCAAGGTCAAGATCGACTACAAGCTGTCGCGCCTTCTCGACCCGCAGCTCGACCGCCCCGGCCCGATGCTGGCCCGGCTGCTGGCCCTCCATCCGGACATCGTCCACCGGGGCCCTCTGGATCACCGCAGCGACATCTGGTCTCTGGGCAAGATCTTTGTCGAAATCCTCGCGGCCGACCCCGACGTGACCGACCTCACGGCCCAGGTCGACACCCTGTCGGTGCCTCCCGAGATCCGGACCCTGATCCGACTGATGCTGAGCGAGGCGCCCGAACTGCGGCCCGGTACCATGGCCGAGGTGACCGCCGCCCTGGGCCGGGTCAGCGAACGGGCCATCGCCGAAGCGGCGGACCGGGCCTGCGAGCCACCCGGGGCCCTGACCAGGGTCCTGCGGGGCCTGAATCTGCGCCTCGGCCTTTTGATGGTCCTGCTGACGTTGCTGATCGTTGTCGGGGGTCTGCTGTGGTACCACCTGGGCGCCAGGAAGCCGGACAGCGAGACGGCTCTGCGGGGTTACGCCAACCAGTACGCCGGATCGGTGGCCTTCGTGGTGGTAGATTACAGCCTGCACCTGGGCGACAAGGAGGTCTATCACAACCGCTCCGAGGGCACTGCCTTTCTGGCGGACGCCCGGGGCTACATGCCCACCAATCGCCACGTGGCCTGCCCTTGGCTGGAAGACGCGCGCCTGCTGATGACCATCGGTCTGCTGCGGCAGCGGCCCGAGAAGCTTAACTTCAGCTACCGGATTTTTTTGTGGTTCGAGGGGCAGCGGGCCTTCGCCCGGCTGCCGGGTTTTTCCGAGGATGACGCGGTCGAGGACATCTACCGCACGGAGACGGCCTTCAACTCCCGGGGGCCGCGCCGGGTGCGCATTGCGGGCGTGGCCCCGGTCCTGGTCAAGACCGGAGAGCGGGTCCGCGCGCCCCTGGGTGACGACTTCGCCGTCCTCAAGATTGACGAAGTCCCGCCGGGTCTCGCGCCGCTGCCTCTGGCCGCCGACTTCGAGGCCGCCAGAATCCCCAAGCTCACGCCGCTTATCACCCTGGGGTTTCCCCTGGGCAGCAGTACCCAGGCCGCCACAGTGAACGTCAGCGTCACCAGCGGTCACGTGCGCCGTACCTTCGAGAACATGTTACAGGTGGACACCTCGATCCACCCCGGCAACAGCGGCGGGCC
>JAERRP010000811.1 GCA_016735415.1 Desulfobacterales bacterium
ATGCCGCTTTCATCATCGGGATGATGGAGGCCTTCGTGGGATGGCAGTTCGGCATGAGCAACACCATGATCGCCCTGTTCATCCTGCTTTTGACCACCCTGGTCATTCGCCCCCAGGGACTGATGGGAAAGGCCTGATTCCGAATGAGCATGAAACGTATGGCAACGATTATCGGTGTGGTTTACGGCATCGCGGCGATCATGCCCCTGTTTGTGGGGGACATCCGCTTTGTCATGCATATTCTGATCATGTGCCTGATCTGGGCCGTGGTGGCTTCCTGCTGGGACGTCATCATGGGGTTTGCCGGGATCTTCTCCTTCGGCCAGGTGGCTTTCTTTGCCATCGGCGCCTACGCCTCGGCCATTTTTTCGGTCAGCCTGGGTTTTCCGCCGGTCCTGGCCATTCTCCTGGCCGGTGTGTTTACCGCGCTCACGGGGGTGCTGGTGGGGCTGCCCTGTCTGAGGCTGGCCGGCCCCTACGTCGCCCTGGTGACCTTCGGGGTTCATATGACCCTGGTGCCGCTTTTACGGGGGAAAATCGGTATGGCCCTGGGATCGGGCGGTTCCGTCGGTATTCTGACCATCCCGCCGATCCGCCTCTTGGGCACCACGTTCAGTTCGGCCAGCCAGGTGCCGACCTTCTATCTCGCCCTCTTTATCGCCGTTGCATGCTCGCTGGCGATCATGGTCGTGATCAAATCCCACTGGGGCACGGCATTCCTGGCCCTGAAGGATTCCGAGGATTTTGCCATGAGCCTGGGGGTGAGCGCCTTCAAGTACAAGCTCATGGCCTTCGCCCTGACGTCGTTTCTCACCGGCATCATCGGTGCGTTTTACAGTCATTACATCGGCATGATTTCCACCCGCATCCTGGAACTCGACCTGTTCTGTACGCTGATGGTCATGGTGGTGGTGGGGGGCATCGGCAAATACCCCGGTACCATCGTGGGGGCCTTTGTCACCGTGACCGCCAATGAATTATTATCCCCGCTGGGCACTTACCGGGCCATGACCATGGGCGCCCTGGTGGTGATCCTGGTGTTGCTGCTGCCCAACGGGGTGATGGGTTTCTGGATCAAACCGGCGCCGGCAAGGTTAAAATCGGATAGCCGTCAAAAGTACCCCGCCGTTTCATCGATTCGTCGTGGTCGACTCGCAACCAACACCCATAATCAAAAAAGAGAGGATTTGGCATGAGAAAACTCAGTCTAGTGGTAACGATCTTAACGCTGTTGGGGCTTTTGGGCTCAGGGGCCACGGCCGGCGACACCATCCCGGTGGGCGTTCCCCTGGCGATGACCGGCGCGTACACCGGTTCCGGAGAAGACTATTTCAAAGGCATCAAAATGGCCATCGACGAAATCAACACGGCCGGAGGTCTGCTGGGAAAACAGCTCGAAATCATCCGCTATGACAACAAGGAGTTTGCGCCCGAAGTGGTCATGCAGGGGGCCGACTATCTGTGCGGACAGAAAAAAGTGGCCTCGGTGCATGCCGGCTGGTCCGGATGGGGGCAGGATGTACGCGCCTACGGAAAATATGACGCGCCCTATTTCTGCGACGATGGATCCCAGGCGGCCGTTGACGTATTCCGGGAAGATCCGGAAAAGTATTACAATATCTACCAGCTCACCGATGTGGGGATCGAACAGGCCAAAAGCATGTTCCGGTTGCTGATGGCCCTGCCATATGAATACCCCAACAACAAGGTCGTGATCATCAACACCGATGACGCCTGGGGTGTCGAGGTGGGGGATACGCTGGAGGCCAGTTTCAAGGAAAAGGGCTGGCAGGTGGCCAAACGTGAAACCGTGCCCTACGGCACGAACGAATGGGGCGCCATTCTGACCCAGATCCGCCGGATCAAGCCCGCCCTGATTCATGTGGAGATTCCCAGCGCCCAGGAAGTCATCACCTTTTTCCGCCAGTTCAGCAAGCGGCCCACGAAATCCATCATCAGCTACGGCTGGGGTATCACGCCCCGGGAAGTGGTGCAGAACCTGGGGACCACCGCCGACGGCATCGTCGGCGAGATGCCCACCGGCCTGCCCGGACCGGTGGCACCCACCCCCGAAGGCCAGGCCTGGACCGATAAATACATCAAACTCTACAACCATCAGATTCCCGCCGGCTCCTGGGCCACCTACACCGGTGTCATGGCCTGGGCCAACGCCGTCAAGGCCGTCGGAGACGCCTATGACTTCAAGGCCGTGAACAAGTACCTCAGCAAAAACGGCTATGAGGGCCATCAGGGACTGATCAAATGGGATAAGGACAACGTCCTGCGCGGCCAGCCCGCCGGGCCGATCGTCCACTACCAGGTGCAGGACGGCGAGCTGGTGGCCATCTACACCGATCCGCCCATCAAACCTTACAAGGACGCTAAATTCATCGTCCCGCGCTGGATCAAGTAACCCTTGTTGACCGGCCGGTACGATCTCCTCCGACAGGGGAACGTACCGGCCTTTGCGCACCGGCGCCACAGCCTACCGATCGATTAGAATCCACAGTTCAAAGAAATCTTTCTGCCCGTCCGCCAACCTGGTGGATCCCATCCTTGACAATCACCATTTGCACTGATAATAATTGGTCGAACCAATTTTTCTGATTGCCTGAGGTCTGATTCGAGAACCATGATCGACAATACCGATACCTGTCGCCCCGTCAAGCGTGCCCGGATGCATGAGCAGGTTATCCGCGTCCTGCTCAAAAAAATATTTCGGGGGGAAATCGCTGTCGGTGATAAGCTTCCGACCGAAAGGGCCCTGGCTCGTAAATTCCAGGTCAACCGGGCCACCGTGCGCGAGGCCTTGCGCTATATCGAAAACCTCGGACTGATCGCTATCCGGCAGGGCGACGGCGCCTATGTCCGCGATTACCTGGAAAGCGGCAACCTGGAAATCGCCAAAGCCATGGTGCAGGTCGACGATGCCATGCGCCTGGAGATTCTGTCGGCCCTGATGGAAATCCGCCGGATCAACCTTCCCGAGGTGGCCCATGCCGCCGCCCTGAAAAGATCCGCAACGCACCTGCGCCGGCTTGAAAAAGCCGCCCATCACAGTCCGGATCTCCCTGTCATGGAACGGGATAAACAAATTCACCACATCATCGGTCATTTTGCAATAATTTTAAGCTAGCTAGTATTTCTGCTTCTAGTATGTTTGTATCACATGCTTCCTTTTCCTTGTCACTAAGTTTGGGGATTTTGTTATTTTTTGTA
>JAERRP010000088.1 GCA_016735415.1 Desulfobacterales bacterium
AAAAAGATTTCTCTCAAAAAAAGCCCGGCAAGATTTGGCTACTGAAAAAATTTTTAGACTGGATAGCCAGGGGGACAGAAAAATCGGGAACAGGCAAACCCTTCTGCCCGACCTGACGAATCAAATATTAACGACCTTTCAGGTAGGGAGGACACCCTTTCTTTAAAAGAAGTTTAAAGGGGGATTGAAATGCCAATTTATGAGTATAGATGCACGGTGTGTGGGGCCACATCCGAGTATCTGATAGGTGTGGGAAAGGATGAGAATATTTCTTGTAAAGAATGCGGAAGCACTGAGATGGAAAAGATATTATCAGTTGCTTCCTTTATGGCTGGAATACCGGAACGTGCTTCGGGCAGGACGTGTTGCGGTCGTGAAGAGCGCTGCGAGACCCCTCCTTGCTCTGATGGAGGCACATGCAGGCGTGAATAAGTAATAGGAGGCAAAGACTGTAGAGACTATGGATTATTACAATACTCTCGGGATTAAGCCCGATTCGTCGGCAGAGGAAATTAAGAAAGTCTATCGCAAACTTGCAATGCAATATCATCCTGACAGGAATGGGGGCAATCCTGAAGGCGAAAAACGCATAAAGGAGATCAACGAAGCTTATCAGATCCTGGGAGATGAGAAAAAAAGAAGGCTTTATGACCTCCAATATCAACAGCCTTTTGAAAATTATGCATTTTATGAAGGAGATGTGGATGACGATTTTGTTGCCGTGCTTCGGAAATTTTATCAAATGGGTTTTAATATGAAGCGAACCGGGGGTTGCAAAAGAAGGGGCCTCGGCAGAGGCGGCTGCGGAAGATGGAAAAGATAAGAATAACAAATGTTTTTCGATCCAATCGCACAAGGAGATAAATAGATGAAAATATCGGTATGTGGAAAAGGAGGAAGTGGGAAAAGCGCTTTAACCAGCTTATTGGCCAATCAGGCCATATCCAGGGGCCTTGGAGTTCTTGTCGTAGATTCAGATGAATCAAATTCCGGGCTTTTCAAGATGCTTGGTTTCGAAAACCCGCCTGTCCCGCTTATGGAGCTTATAGGAGGAAAGAAAAAGCTAAAAGAGAAAATGGGAAAGCCCAATATTCTCGCAGAAAGTCATCTTTCCATTAAAAATATTCCTTCTGAGTATCTGATCAGAAGAAACGGTCTTATGCTGGTTAGCATAGGAAAGATTCTTCAAGCCCTTGAAGGATGCGCCTGTCCTATGGGGGTCTTAAGCCGGGAATTCTTGAAAAAACTTCGTCTCAGTAAAAATGAAATCGCAATTGTCGATATGGAAGCAGGCGTAGAGCATTTTGGCCGCGGCATTGATGAAGGCATCGACAGGGTACTACTTGTGGTTGAGCCATCGTTTGAATCCATCACTCTGGCCGAAAAGATAAAAGAAATCGCCTCCGGGATGAACAGGGCCGTCTCGGCGGTCTTAAATAAAATTGACTCAGAGAAAATTGCCCATAAGCTGAAAGGCGAGCTAAAAACCAGGGACATAAAAGTCATTGGGACTATTCCAAACGACCCATTGGTATTTGAGGCGTGCTTGGAAGGCCGAGCCATAGGCGGTGGAGATGCATTTCATGCGGCCGGCAAGGTCCTGGATGATCTGCTGGCTGAAAAATGAACTATGGATTGGGGGCGAATATGTGTTTGAGCACCGTGTATATGGATTCAGGGAATGAACAAAAGGAAATTATGAAAGATGTAGCCCAGATAGAGGCCGAGGGCCAGGGCTTTTGGTTCATCAATCTGTTCGGGGAAAGGAAGTTCATTGAGGGCACTATTCAAACCGTTGACCTCATGGACGAACACTTTGTCATGCTAAGAAAAGGAAAATTATGAGGGTGTACAAAATATTGTTCTGAGAAGCACCATCGGCAACACTGAAACAGATGATCTCAACACGTTGATTAGACATAAGTTGCCACTCAATTTATTGCTAAAACCAGGAAGTTTCAAGATTCTTGAAAGTAGAAAAAAAGACTTGTGACTCTTGAAATAATAGCTACAGAATCATTGGGCGTCCGCGGTATGTGTTGTCTGGTGGCCACTGGAGAACGGCGGATTCTCATCGATCCTGGTCTCGCGCTGGGATACCTTCGGCATGGCTTGCTTCCCCATCCTTTGCAGGTGGCAAACGGTATAAAAGTCAGACAGAAGATCCTAAAGGCGCTGCAAATAGCCACTGATATAGTTTTCAGTCACTTTCATGGTGATCATATTCCTTTGCTTCGGGCGAATCCGTACCAACTTTCCTTTGAGCAAATCCCTGATCGTTTACCAGCGGTGCGAATCTGGGTAAAATCAAAAGAGAAGCTCTCGTCACGGATGCAACGCCGTGCCACGGATCTCTCTGAATTGTTCGGGACAACCATGAAAACGGCAGAAGGATGTTCGGAAGGTCTTCTAAGCTTCTCCGGTTCAGTACCCCACGGGCTTGCAGAAAGTAGATTCGGATCTGTCATGATGACACGCATCGATTTGGGGCGGCAGGTATTTGTCCATGCCTCTGATATTCAGCTTCTTGATGCTGCCACAATAGAAAAGATTCTTTTGTGGCAACCGGACATCGTGTTTACCTCAGGACCGCCCCTATACCTTCAAACCTTAAGTGGTCCATTAAAAAAGCAAACCTGGGAAAATGGTCTGTGTCTGGCAAGAAATGTTCCTACCCTTATCGTTGATCATCACTTGCTGCGTTCAGAAACAGGCATCACCTGGATGGACAATTTAAGTCAGGTCGTGGGGAAAAAGGTCTACTGCGCAGCGGATTTCATGAATAAACCACGGCTCTTGTTTGAGGCCCGGCGGACGAGTCTCTATCAAAAGATACAGGTACCTGAAAACTGGCACCAGGATTATGAAAAGGGGAAGATTCAGATCTGATTCGCTATGTTTACCTGGCTTAAGAAACAAAAAGAGCAGATCTTAAGCCCGATTCTGGATTGCGTACAGATCGAAGTGACCACCTGCTGTAACGCTGCCTGTATTTATTGTCCTCACACTTTGGCAAGAGAAAGGTGGCAAAGTACCCATTTTCCCCTTACGCTTTTTCATGGCCTCCTCCCTTCACTTAGCCACACAAACCTGGTGTTCTTGCAGGGATGGGGTGAGCCCCTCCTTCATCCAGATTTCTTTGAGATGGTGCGTCTCTGTAAAAAGCGGAATAAAATGGTTGGTTTCACAACCAACGGTTTGCTGCTCAACAAAGAAATTATTCATACCATTGTTGATCTGAAGGTGGATATTCTTGGCGTCAGTTTTGCCGGTACCACGCCCTCCACTCATAACCGAATTCGTAAAGGAACCGATTTTGACACTGTGGTTGCGGCTCTTAAATGCTTGCGGCGTATCAAGGCTGAAAGGAAAACAACAAAACCGATTGTTCATCTTGCGTATATCATGCTTGCCTCTAACTTCGATGAGCTCAGCCGAATTACCCGCTTAGCGAAGAAAGTGGGTGCCGAACAGGTGGTGGCCAGCAACCTGACCTTGATCCAGGAGCCGCAGCTATTTCAGGAAGCGCTCTTTAACTATCCGCAGCGGCTCAACGAATACAGCAGGATATTGGCAGAGATAAAAAATGAGGCCGCCGACAACAATATCCTGTTTGCATATCGTGGACCCGGTCTTGATGAAACTTCCTGTGTTTGTCCGGAAAATATCTGTCGATCTTGTGTTATCAACGTGACGGGCGAGGTGGGACCCTGTGTTTTCACCAATCCAATTCTGTCAGGAAGCTCTGGCAAAGCAGCAGGTAAACAAATGGTGGCCATTTTTAAAGACCAGCCGATTCCTTTGGAAACCTTCTCTTTCGGCAACATTAAAAACACCGGGTTTACCCGGATCTGGCAAAGTAAAAAATATTGGAAATTCAGAAGCTTATTTGATCCCGCGACCAAGCTTTCAGCAAGAGAAATTCTGGCTGGGATGCCGCCATCCTGCAAGACCTGCTACAAACGGTTGGTGTCATTGTAAAATCATTGACAATAATGTCGCGGCAGGCGGGGATTACGTGCCTAAAAATCACTTCAGCCCTGGGGATGTTCCTATTTGCCGATGATCCTGGTGGAATTGGCCACCGCCAGTAAGGCCGTGCCCATATCTGCAAAAACCGCCTCCCACATCGTGGCCAGGCCAAAGGCGCCAAAAACGATAAAGACCCCTTTGATCACAAATGCCAGACCGATGTTCTGCCAGACGATTTGACGGGTTCGTTTGGCGATCGCGATAGCTTCCGCCATCTTTAAGGGTGAGTCCTGCATTAACACCACATCAGCTGTTTCGATGGCAGCATCGGAGCCGAGGGCCCCCATGGCGACCCCCACGTCAGCCCTCGCAATAACCGGCGCATCATTGATGCCGTCGCCCACAAAGGCAATTTTGCCCTTTTTGCCGTCCGTTTTGCGTTCTAAGCGTTGCTCAAGGATTCGCACTTTGTCTTCCGGCAGGAGATCGGCATGAAAGCTGTCGAGACCCAGTCTTTGAGAAACGGCTTGGGCGGTGCAGGCATTGTCACCGGTCAGCATGGCGATGTGGGAAACACCCTGGTCGCGCAGCAAACCGATTGTCTTTTCGGCATCCGGGTGGATAACGTCACCCATGGTAATGTAACCTGTATAGGCGCCATCGACGACGATGTGGGCCACGGTGGCGTCAAAATCGCACCGGGGGTGACTTATGTCCAGAGAATGCAGCAAATTGTCGTTACCCACCATTATCCTTCGTTGGCCGTAGCGTACCTTTACCCCTTTGCCGGCAATATTGCCGTGATCGGAAATTTGGGCAGGGTCCAGTTCGCGACCCGTTTCGGAAAAGGCCTTCAGAATGGAAGCGGCGAGGGGATGAACGGAATGATATCCGGCGGCCGCGGCCAATTCCAATAACTGTGTTCCGGAAAAGCCGTTCAGGCCAACTATTTCCTTGACTTCGAATACTCCCCTGGTCAAGGTGCCTGTTTTATCAAACACGACCGTGTCAACCGCGGAGAGGGCGTCGATATAGTTGGAGCCCTTCACCAGGATGCCTTTGTGCGAGGCCCGGCCAATGCCGCCGAAGTAGCCCAGGGGAATGCTTACGACCAGGGCGCAGGGGCATGAGATCACCAGCAGAACCAGGGCCCGATAAATCCAGGTTTGAAAAGTGGCATCGGCTATCAGCAGCGGCGGGATGAAAGCAATGGCCGCCGCGATCACCACCACCGCAGGTGTGTAATACCTTGCGAAGGTGGTGATAAACTTCTCCGTTCGGGCTTTTCTGGCCGTCGCGTTCTCAACCAGTTCCATCACCCTGGAGATGGAAGATTCATTGAAAAGCCGGGATACGCGGACGGTCAAGGCACCGGTCTTGTTGATCTGGCCGGCCATAACCGGGTCTCCTGTTCTGGCACTGACCGGCAGCGATTCACCGGTCAGCACCGCGGAATCCAACTGGGAACGCCCGGATATAATATTGCCGTCCAGGGGAACTTTTTCGCCGGGTTTGATAAGGATGACATCGCCGACATTGACAGACTCGGGTGCTGTTTCGCGATACCCGTCGGCGGTCTTTACGACGGCCGTATCCGGCCGAATCGCCAGCAGGCTTTTTATCGATCTTCGCGACCGCGAAACAGCCAGGCCCTGGAGCAGTTCACCGATCTTGTAGAAAATCATAACGCCGACGGCTTCAGCGTAAGCATGGATCGCTATGGCCCCTAGGGTGGCGATAACCATCAGAACATTTTCGTCGAAAAACAACCCGTTTTTTATGGTCTTGAAAGCACCGGTCAGGACATTCCAACCCGCTATAAAGTAGGCCGCCAGAACAATGACCAGTTTTAACTTGCCGGGAAAAACGCCCGGCAGCCAATTTTCTGAAAAAAGCAGCAGGAAAAATAGAGAACTGGCCACCGCTAAAACCATTAACTCCTTTCTGGCCGCGATCCCTCCCTGTTCTTCACCCTTCGCATCTATCCCGGTTCCCTGTGATTTGGGTACAAGCTCGATATCGGGTTGGATACGACGGACAGCCTCCAGAATCCTTCCGGTGTTCACGGCCGTGACATGCAGGGTCAACGTGGCAAAATCGAGTACAGCTTCATCGACGCCATCCAGCGCTTTCAGTCCGTTTTCAATTTTGGCCGCGCATGCGGCGCAATCCAGGTTTTTTACGCTGAATTTTTCAGCCGTCGGTTTCATCATGATTACACTTCCTGTACGTGCTCCATGCCACGATTGAGAAGATCGCGTATATGCTCATCTTCAAGCGAATAGTATACAATTTTACCGTCCGGCCGGGCCTTGACCATCCGCGCCAGTTTCAGGTTTTTCAATTGATGCGAAATGGCCGGTTGTCTCATTTTTAAAAGGGCACAGAGGTCGCAAACGCACATCTCCGATTCGCTCAAGGCCCATAAGATGCCCAGTTTGGTGCGATCACCGAAAAGCTTGAAAAAATCAGCCAGATCCTGCAGGGATTCCGGAGCGGGCATTCTTTGCGCAACCTTATGAAGAATATCGTGATGGATGCCTTCGATCGTGCAGGTTTCAATCCCATCGCCGGTTTTCGGGCGCGTCTTTAGCATGCTGTTCTCCCTTATTGAATATATGTACATATGAATATATGTACATATGAAAATAATTGTCAAGCGCTTTTGCAAACCGGCCGACAGTTTGGTCATATGATGAGTTTCGTCGCGCCAATGGGGCGACGCAGGAATAGAAGCTTTCTATGACGGGGACAGAAGTTGTTTCATTTTATTATAACAGGCAGCCTATGGGGCGTTTTTACCCATATTTCAAGGTTGGCCAAAACCAATTTGTTTACAAATTACCCAGATTTGCTTAGCTTAGATTATTCGTCAAATTTATCTTACCGGCATTATGATGATCTCAAAATTCATGCGAAATAGTAAGGGTGTGATGTACGCTTCCCCCTGGATAATTGTCGGCTCGGTTGTCATCCTGCTGATAACGGTGATCGTGCTGGCAATGCAGAACTACAACCGCGAAAAACAGTACATGTCCCGTATCCTCAGCGAAAAAGGGGCGGCATTGATAAAAGCCCTGGAAGCCGGTACCCGCACCGGTATGATGGGAATGATGTGGGGCGGGCAGCAGGTTCAAACACTGATCGAGGAAGCCGCCCGGCTGCCGGATGTCCTCTATATTACGGTAACAAATCGTAATGGACTTGTTCTGGCCAGCAGCCAGCGCGGATCAATCGGCACGCAACTCGCCGCCAGCCCATACTTAAAAGGGATCGATCCATCCGATAAGATCAACTGGAAAACGATCAATCCCGAAAACCAGCCCCGCGCGTTTGAAGTTTATCGATATTTCAAACCGATTTCCGGCCGGGATGACCGGATGCACAAACACATGCGCCAGATGATGCACAGGCGTGGCCGGACGGGTGCCGACAACGACTGGTGTTTCCCTTCAGGGGAAGCCGGCGATGAGCAGATCATCCTGGTCGGTTTGGACCCCAAACCCTTTGAGGAGGCTCACCGGGAGGATATTCGCAACACGGCCATCATATCAGGACTACTGGTCATTTTAGGACTGGCCGGTTTCATCTCCATGTTCTGGATGCAGAGCTATTATTCCGCCCGAAGATCACTTCAGGATACGAGTGCCATTGCGGATGAGGTCGTGACAAGCCTTCCCGTAGGCTTGATCGCAACGGACCGGGACGGGAATATCGCTTTTTACAACAGCGCGGCGGAAGGGATTACCGGGCTCGATTTATCGGAAGCACGGGGAAAAGACCCGGAAAGTATTCTGCCGGGCCACTTCTGTGGATTAAAGGCGTCCCTGGATCGCGGTGAATCGGTATATGAGAAAGAAATGGAGTGTGAATTTACCGAGGATAAGGTCGTTCCCGTCAGCGTCAGTGCATCCAGAATTATTAATGAGGAAGGACAATTTGTAGGACAGGTTATGATTATTCGGGACCTTGGTGAGATCCGCGGTCTGCAGGATGAAATCCGCCGTAAGGAAAAACTGGCGGCCATCGGGGGGCTTGCGGCCGGTGTCGCCCATGAAATCAGAAACCCCTTGAGTTCGATTAAAGGCATCGCCACCTATTTCAAGGATAAGTTTGATGAGGACATCGGTGATAAGGAGATGGCCGGTGTCATGATTGAGGAAGTGGATCGCTTGAACCGGGTCATCGGCGAATTGCTGGAGTTCGCCCGCCCGCCCGATTTAATGCTTCAAACCACGGACGTAAATGCACTGATAAGGCATTCGGTCCGTCTGATCGAAAAAGAAGCTGCGATGAAGAATATTGCGGTCAAACTGGATCTATCGCCACAGCCGTTGTCGGCCGGGATCGACGCGGATCGATTTTCTCAATGTCTTTTGAATTTATATTTGAATGCGCTTCAGGCCATGGAAAAAGTCGGCCGGCTGAGCATTAAGGGCGCTCTGGCAGATGATAATCGCGTCGTCATTGAAATCAGAGATACGGGCTCGGGAATTGAAGCTGAAAACCTGAACAAAATTTTCGATCCTTATTTTACCACCAAAACCAAAGGTACCGGGTTAGGGTTGGCGATTGTCCACAAAATACTCGAAGCCCACAACGGTAATATCAAGGTGCGAAGTGTCCCCGGGCAGGGCACAGCCTTCACAATCAGCATTCCGGCAAAACTGATTTCATAGGAGCTATATGGGCAGCCCCAAGCCATTTCAGATACTGGTGGTCGATGACGATCGCAGCCATTTGAAGACATTGAAGACCATTATTTCGAGCTGGGGCTACCGGGTCACGGAAGCAGATGATGGAACGCAGGCGGTCGCGCGGGTCAAGGAAAGACCGTACGATCTGATTTTAATGGATGTGCGCATGGCCGCGATGAGTGGTATTGAGGCCCTGAAACAAATCAAGGATTACAATCCTGCGATTCCGATACTGATCATGACGGCCTACTCCTCGGTCGACTCGGCCGTTGAAGCCCTGAAAGCCGGCGCCTACGATTATCTGACCAAACCGCTAGATTTTGACGTGCTGAAATTAACCCTTGAACGTGCCTTGGAGCACACCGGCCTCAAAGCCGAAAATAAAAATTTAAAGGACAAACTGAGCGCCGGTTACGAACTGAAAAATATTGTCGGTAAAAGCAGGGCGATGAAGGCCTTAATCGATATGCTCGCCATGATTGCACCCTCGGAAGCAACCGTGTTGATTACAGGTGAAAGCGGAACCGGCAAGGAGCTGATCGCCAAATCGATCCATCACAACAGCCGCCGAAAGAATCGTCCCCTGGTGGTCGTAAACTGTGCGGCGCTGACTGAAACACTTCTGGAATCAGAGCTTTTCGGACATGAAAAAGGGGCCTTCACAGGTGCCGACAAGCGTCGTGAAGGGCGGTTTATGCAGGCCGACAGAGGGTCCATTTTTCTGGACGAAATCGGAGAAACCTCATCAAGAATGCAGGCCAAACTGCTGCGCGTCATTCAGGAAAGAGAAATTCAGAGAGTGGGTGGCGATGAGACCTTAAAAGTGGATGTGCGCATTGTGGCCGCCACCAACAGGAACCTGGAAGACGACGTCAAAAACGGCCTGTTCCGGGAAGATCTGTATTATCGTTTGAATGTTGTCACCCTGAATGTGCCGGCGCTTCGCGGGCGGCAGGATGATATCCCTTTGCTGGCGCAGCATTTTGTGGAAAAATTTGCTGAAAGAAACCGCAAAACAGTCAGGGGTTTTTCGCCCCTCGCTATGGACATGTTGATAAAATACGATTGGCCTGGAAACGTGCGTGAGCTCGAAAACGCGGCGGAACGTGCCGTTATTCTTTTATCGGGCGATTATCTCACTGAAAAAGAACTGCCTGCAAACATCACGGAACCCTATTCAGATGAAAACGAAGGGGGCGAAAATCCAAAACCGGTGGCCTCCAATCGTCCCCTGGAAGACATTGAAAAGGAGGCGATCCTGGCAACCCATGAGGCGACCGGCGGCAACAAGAGTGAAACCGCACGAAGGCTGAAGATCAATCGGAAAACCCTTCACAAAAAATTAAAGGATTACGGCATCGATTGATCCAGGCAAGGTGGGGCCGGGACTCTGAAAAAGCGCAAGGCGCGCGCCAAAGCACCTTCCCATTGTAAGCGCCGATGCATCCCGCCGGAGATATTGCGACAATGCCTAAGACCACGCCGTTTGAAAAACATGTTGATCAGTACGAGATGTGGTTTGAAAAATATCCGGCTGTATATAATGCCGAATTGCGGGCCGTGAAGGAACTGCTGCCTGATCAGGGCCTTGGTCTGGAAATTGGCGTGGGCACCGGCCGTTTTGCGGCGCCGCTGGGCATCGGACTGGGGCTGGAACCGTCCGTCAAAATGGCAAAAACGGCTTTGCAACGTGATATCCGGATCGGGGGCGGCGTGGCTGAAAATCTGCCATTTAAGCCGGCCCTGTTCGATTTTGTACTGATGGTTACAACTGTGTGCTTTCTGGATGATATCCGACGGGCCTTTCGGGAAGTCCGGCGCGTTCTTAAAAAGGAGGGTGTTTTTGTTACAGGATTCGTTGATCGGTTGAGTTTCCTGGGGCAAATCTATTCAGCTCATCAGAACGAGAATGTTTTTTACAGAGATGCCACTTTTTACTCAGTTGATGAAATTATCGACAGGATGCGACAAACCGGCTTTGAGAATTTCAAGTTTCGGCAAACGATCTTCAGGGATCTGTCTGAAATTTTGTCAGATGAACCGATTCGGCCCGGTTACGGTAGCGGGTCCTTTGTGGTCGTGCAGGGATCCAAGGACACGCGTTAGAAATAGCTTTACATTTTAAGCGTCGATGCCTCCTGCCGGGCGGCGTTGCGAAAGCTCGGGATCTCGCTGGTTATTTTTAACCCACTATCTCTAAATTTTGTGTCAAACGATGGGTAATATCGCCGCAGGTTAAATGATCGATAATGGACCGTCCTGGTCTGTTAAACAAAAGAAAATCATAAATAACAAAACAATTACAATTAGTTAAGCAATAGCGCCGACGCTTGGGACCCGGACTGGCACGGCCGTTGCTCTATTCCCATATCAACATCGCAGGGTTTTAAAAGACCATCTGTTTTTAAGACCGAAGAAAAACCAACTAATTATACGGAGGTTCAAATGAAACGAAATTTTAAAGTAATTATGGGACTGACGGTTGTGGCGGTTTTGGGACTTGGCACCCTGGCGTTTGCCGGCTGGGGCCGCGGATACGGTCATATGATGGGTACTGAGGGGCATCATCGAAGTGGCTATGGGCAGGGCCAGGAAGAATTTTACGGAAATCTTTCCAATGAGGAAAAGACGAAACTGGATCAGCAGCGGGCAGAATTCTTTAAGGCCACTGAGGATACCCGGCAGCAGCTTTACGAAAAAGGGCTTGCTTTGCAGAGCGAACTGGCCAAGGAAACCCCGGACACCGGCAAGGCTTCAAGTCTGCAGGGTGAAATTTCAAAGCTTCAGGGCGACCTTGATCAAAAACGGCTGGATTATGAAATCCAGGCCCGCAAAACATCGCCCAACTATAATCGTGGTTCTAGAGGAAGAGGATACGGTCACATGAGGGGCTACGGCCGTGGCGGCGGCAACTGCATGTGGTAAGCCCGTAGCCGTACCGCCAGAACTGGTACAGGGGCGGCGGCCGGCCGCCCCGGTTTTTTTCAGGGAAGATTTCGATACTTTGACAAAATTGGCTGGG
>JAERRP010000523.1 GCA_016735415.1 Desulfobacterales bacterium
AGGGTGGGGCGTGTGAACCGCATCAGTTGCCTCCTTTCAGGTTTTCATCCGCCGACCCTCTGGTCATTTCAGCCAGAAAGGGGATGCGCTCGGTGCCGGCCGGCGGCGCGAAAACAAATTCCCGGTCGGAAATCGACGGCGCCAGATTCCAGTTCCCAAAATCAGCCCAGAAGTTGGGCTGTCCTTCCTCGTCGCGATAGGTGATGACCACCCGCCGGGGCAGGGGATCGCCCGTCTGGGGGATCCACACCTGGAAGTCGATCTGGCCGGTGCGGCCGGCCAGGTGCACACAGGGCGTGTCGGGAATGGCGGAGATTTCGACGAACGGCAGGCTTTCGAGCCGCTTTTCGATTTCTTCCGGAAAGTTGGCGGTAAACATGAGCGCCAGGGGCATGCGCATCTTCAGATTCCGCAGGAAATAAACAAGGGCGTCATCCAGGCTGCCCGGCTTTTCAGCTTCGGCATAAACCTGGTGGGTCTCGCTGTAGGCCGTAATCCTTTGCCCGTCGAAAAGCACCAGCCCCTTTTCCCCGTTGCTCCTTTCAATTTCCACCCGGAAGCGGTCGGGACGGACGACGGTAATCCGGCGCCGTTCGCTGAACTCGATCTTCTGGTCCGATTCCTGGACCACGTCGTAGCCGATCCTCACGGTGGTCTGAAACTGCCGGGCGCCGGAAAGAAATTGGGCCATACGATCAAAATAGGGCTGCGGGTCCTCAAGATCCGGTGTGGCCGGTTTGTCTTCCGCCCCGGCCGGGGCAAAGACCGCCAAGGCACAGAAAATCACAACAAAAAGAATGGATGCCCTTCTTGTGGGGATCATGAAAATGCCCTCCTTTGAATGAATCCCGGGTCTGTTTGCCTTTCAAGTCAAGGCCTTATTCAAATTGCGGTTGCCGGATTTTCCAAGTTAGATCCTTGCCGACATCGTGGATCCGGCCATCAGTCGCGCCGGTCATTGTTCGGAATAATGATTATTTCTTCCGGTCGAATGCGTACGCACACGTCTTCACTGGTTTGGAATTGTCCGGCATAGGCCGGCGCGCGGGTGAACAGGATTCCGGCCGGGGTCTCAATGGAGTATTCGATGACCGGCCCCATGTAAACCCTTTGAACGATGACCCCTGACAGCGCCTGCGGCGAGCCTTGGGCCTGCGGTATAATTTCAAGAACTTCCGGTCGCAGGGACAGTTTCACGGGACCGTTTTTGGGGATTGGTTTGCCATCCAGAACCAGGTCAATGGCCGCATCGCCGAAAACGAGTTGGCGGCTTGGCCCATCGCCCTGCAGTTCGGCCTCGACCACATTCGACTCCCCGATGAAATTGGCCACGAAGGCCGTCTCCGGGAAATGATAGAGCGACTGTGGCGGTCCCTGCTGTTCGATGGTGCCCTGGCGCATGATGATGATCTCATCCGAGACCGCCAGGGCTTCGGCTTGATCGTGCGTGACGTAAATCGCCGTAATTCCGGACCCCTGCTGGAGTCGACGGATGTCATCGCGCATGCTGCGGCGCAGCTTGCTGTCGATATTGCTCAGGGGTTCATCAAATAGCAGCACTTTGGGGCGCAGTACCATGGCGCGGGCCACGGCCACACGCTGTTGTTGACCCCCCGAGAGTTCGTCAGGGTAGCGGCCCTGATAGCCATCCATGGCCACCATTTCCAGCACTTCGCGCACCCGCTCACGGATTTTATCCGCAGCCGTTTTCAAAACACGCAGGCCATAGCCGACATTCTGTTCCACGGTCATGTGCGGAAACAGCGCATAGGACTGAAACACCATGCCGATGTCGCGGCGTGTGGCCGACAGCCGGGTGACGTTCTCGTGGCCGAACCAGATTTCGCCGGAAGAGACAGGCTCAAGCCCAGAGACAAGCCGGAGCAGGGTTGTCTTGCCGCAGCCCGATGGACCCAGAAGCGTTGTCAGTGTACCGGGTGCAAACTCGATGTCGACGGCGTCCAGGGCGCGTACCTTGCCGAAGTGTTTGGAGACATTTTTCAGCACGATCTTGATGGAAGAATCACTCATGAGGGCCTCATATGGTTTTCACTTGCTTGTCGACTCGTGAGCGCCCGGTAACGAACTGGACCAGCAACGTGAAAAACAGCATTGTGGTAATGAGAACAGAGCCGTAAGCCACGGCAACACCCGTATCGCCGCTTTCGACGCGTGAGAGGATGTAAGTTGTGGCCACATCCGTTCCCGCCGTGGCCAGGAAGATAACGGCCGAGACCGTCGTCATGGCGCGAATGAAACTGTAGGCCATGGAAGAAACGATCGTTGATTTCAACAGGGGCAGGAGGACGGAACGGATGGTTCGCAGGCTGCCGGCGCGTTGCAGCAGTGACGCTTCTTCCAGGTTCGTGGAAATCTGACTCAAGGCCGACATGCCGCCCCGGATGCCCACCGGCATGGCCCGGATGGCCATGGTGATGATTAAAATGGCGGCGGTCCCCGTCAACTCGATGGGCGCCGTATTGAAAGCCAGGATGTAAGCCACGCCGATAACGGTGCCGGGAATGGCGAAGATCAGCACGGTGCCGAAATCGATGATGCCGCGCCCATAAAACTGTTTGCGGGTGAGAATGTAAGCGATCAGCACACCCACGAGCGTTGTCAGCGGAGCGGCCAGTATTGAATAGGACAATGAATTCAAAAAGGATGGCCAGGCCCCGGACGACAGGCCTTTGGACCACAACTCGAGATGGTGCGACAGGGTCAGGGTGTAATCCGCGCCCCATTGCTTCACAAACCCGCCCAGGAATATGCTGATGTACAAGGCCCCTACCAGAATAAACCACAAGGCAATAAAGATGGTCATGCCACGCTGCAGGCCCGCAGGCAGCGGGGTAACATTGCCCGAGGTCTCCACGCCGGTGACCGTCACGTAGGACTTTTTGCCGACCCATTTTTTCTGGATGAAGAAAATTG
>JAERRP010000673.1 GCA_016735415.1 Desulfobacterales bacterium
AAACCAACCCCATGTCCTGTAGAGTGCACGCCCTGACTACCGGGGATGATGGGTACCCCGGCCGATTTTAAAATACGCCGGGCCTCGGATTTGTTCCCGGCCATGGCGATGGTTTCCGGTGAAGGCCCGATGAAGGTGATGCCGTTTTCCCAACAGGCCGCGGCAAAACCGGCATTTTCGGACAAGAAGCCGTAACCGGGGTGGACGGCGTCCGCCTCCGTATCCCTGGCGGCCGCCAGGATGGCGTCGACCTTGAGGTAGCTTTTGCGGCTGAGGGCGGGCCCGATATGAACGGCTTCGTCGGCCTGCCGCACATGCAGGGCCTCCCGGTCGGCATCTGAAAATACCGCCACGCAGGGTAGCTGCATTTCACGACAGGCCCTGACGATGCGCAGGGCGATTTCGCCGCGATTGGCTATCAGGATTTTATTCAGCATGGCTGCTTCCCCGGAGGGCTCATCGGTTCTCGCGGCCGCCGGTTGGCGGAAGGGTCAGGCTTCGGTCTCGATTTCGATGAGTTCCTGGTTTTTCATGACGGCGTCTTCATTTTCCACCAGGACGCGTTTAACCGTTCCGGCTTTTTCCGTCCGCAATTCGGTGAAAATCTTCATGGATTCGATGACGCAGACCACATCGCCCGGGTTCACCTTCTGTCCGACCTGAACGAAAGCATCGGTATCAGGATCGGGCGAGCGATAAAACGTTCCCATGAGCGGCGATACCACCTTGTGAATCATAGAGCTCAAAATACCACCTCCCTGAATAAAATATACTTGACATATATTTTTCATATATGTCAAGTATATTAAAAGTTTTCCCGCAAACCCAGGACAGGTTCAATCCATGAAAGCCGTTTCCAAAGCCACACCCGTGAAACAACCGCTGGGCGTTACCGCCTACGAACAGATCTACCGGCGGATCATGACCCTCGAATACGCTCCGGGCCGGCCCCTGGACGAGAAACTTCTCATGGCCGAACTGGGTATCGGTCGAACGCCCATCCGTGAGGCCCTGCTGCGCCTGGCCTCGGATTTCATGGTGGAATCGCAGCCCAACCGCGGTTGCATCGTTCGCCCCATTGCCCTGCAGAATCCCCGCGCCGCTTTCGCCGCCTTGAAAATGATGGAACTGGATGTGGCCGAGTTAGCCCTGAAGCAGGACAACCGCACCATTCTGCCCCTGATGAGCCGGGCCAACGATGAGGTCGAAGCGGCTGTCCGGCGACACGATATCATCGGCCTGGTCGAAGCCAACAGCCGGTTTCACGCGCATTTCGCCCGCTGCTCCCGCAACGACTATCTCATCCACGCCCTGGGTCAGGTGAGCTGCGAGACCAACCGCCTGGCCTATCTGTCCTATGGAAACGAGATCGACCCGCTACGGACGCTGGGGGAGCATTACGATTCGGTCGTGGATCAGCACCGCAAGATCATCGATTGCCTGCAGCATCATGACGAAGACTGCCTGAAGACCACGTTGCAGGCGCACAGCCGGATTTTTCAGGACCGGATTATCATGTACATGGCATCTTAAACCGGGGCGGCGGTCGTTCTAACAACAGGACGCACCCCGCATCGCCGATGCCGTTGTCATTTTCCATCAACTAAGGAGGTCGTCAAATGAAAAAAGGACTGTTTGTTTTACTGGTCGTGATCATCGCCTTGACGTTCATTCCGTCGAGCTACGCCAAAACCAAATGGGACATGCATCTTAACTACCCGGCCGGGAATTTTCATTCCCAGGGCGCCCAGCGGTTTGCCGACCGTGTGGCCGAGGCGACCAATGGTGAGCTCAAGATCGTATTGCATCCCGGTTCCGCTCTGGGTTTCAAGGGACCCGAGCTTCTGCGGGCCGTGGCCGAGGGCCAGCTTTCCGTGGCCGAGGTACCCACGGGCATGGTGGAAGGGGATGCCCCGGTCCTGGCCCTGACCGCCCAGCCGTTCATTTCCACCAGCGCTTTCGAGCAGCGGCTGCTCTATCAACTGGCCAAACCGGCTTATGCTGAAAAATTAAAAAAATTCAATCAGTTCACCCTTTATACATCGGTGTGGCCTTTTTCCGGAATTTACACCCAGCGTGAAATTAAAAGCGCGGCCGATCTCAAAGGGCTCAAAATGCGGGTCTACGATGGCACCGGGCTTGCTTTCGGTGAGGTTACCGGTATTGCGGCGCGCAAGATGCCCTTCAGCGAGGTCTATCCGGCCATGAAGGCCGGTCTGCTGGACTCCATGTATACATCATCGGTTTCCGGTGTCGACGCCAAGTCCTGGGAAGTGCTCAAATACTTCACGCCCATCAACATTGTCGGCCCCGTGAATATGGTCAACGTCAATCTCGAGGCCTGGAACAAACTCCCCAAGAACGTTCAGGCCATCGTGCTCGAAATTGCCGCCCAAATGGAAGACGAGATGTGGAACCTGGCCGGTGATATGGATCGTAAAAGCCGTGCAACCCTTCAGGAAAACGGCATGATCATCACACCGGTCGACCAGGCCTTCCGGAAGGAACTCAACACCATCGGTGCCAAACTGCGTTCGACCTGGGCTCAAAAAACCGGGGCCGAGGCCCAGAAGATCCTGAAGCAGTACGACGCGATTACCGGACGCTGATGCCCGGTAAAAAATCCGACAGGACGACGTTTCCGGGCGATCGCCGGGTCGCCCGAAACGCTCCCGGTTTTCTTTTGATCCCCTGCAACGAAGAGACACGCCCATGATCCCTATTATCAACTGGACGGAATGGCTCAGCGACGGGTTGGCCAAAATCGCTGCCGTCTTGCTGGGTTTGATGGCCCTGCTGATCCTGGTGGAGATTTTCCTCTGGAACACCTTCACGAAAACAACCTTGATCGCGGATGAGTACTGCGCCTATGGCCTGGCCGCCATTATCTTCCTGGGGGCCGGCTATTGCCTGAAGGAAAAGGGGCATATCCGTATTACCCTGGTACTGAGTTTTCTGCCGGCGCGCCTGTCCCGGTCGATTACCTGCGCGGCCACGGTCCTGACCACGGTCTTCATGGGATACCTGTGGTGGTACCTGTTCAAGATGGTGCAGGGGACTTTTCGCTATTCCTCCACCTCGGGAACCCTGACCAATACCCCGCTGTGGATCCCCCAGACCCTCATGCTGATCGGTGCGGCCGGCTTTTTCATCCAGCTGGTGGGGATAAGCCTCAAGACCTATCAGGCCATTTCAAGCGGGGAGGAAGTGGTTTAACCATGGAAGCCGACCTGGCACAGATGACTATAGTTGTTTTCGGCGTTCTCTTCCTTCTCCTGGGGGCCGGGGTCTGGGTGGGCTTTGCCCTGTTCATCGTCGGTTTTGTCGGCATGACCTTTTTCAGCTCGCTGCCGGCGGGCGGCAACATGGCCTCCTCGGTCTGGGCCACGGTGGAAAAGAGGGAATATGTGGCCCTGCCGCTGTTTATCCTGATGGGTGAAATCCTCTACCGCTCCGGCATATCGGAACGGCTCTTCAAATCGCTGGTGCCCTGGCTGCACCGGCTGCCGGGCGGACTTCTCCTGATGAATATTGTTTCATGCACGCTGTTTGCAGCGGTGTCGGGCTCCAGTGCCGCCACGACCGCCACCGTGGGGCGCATCACCCTGGCCGAATTCGACAAGCTGGGTTACGATAAAAAACTGGCCATGGGATCCCTGGCCGGGGCCGGAACGCTCGGGTTTCTGATTCCGCCGTCGCTGATCATGATTGTTTACGCCATCCTGGCGGAGGTTTCCATCGGGAAGATGTTTATCGCCGGTATTATGCCGGGGCTGCTGTTGTCGGGCGTTTACTCCACCTACATTATCTATCGCGGATTGCGTAACCCGGAGATTGCGCCCCAGACCCAGGAAAGCTTCAGCTGGGGGGAGCGCTTTGCCGCCCTCAAAGATCTGGCCCCGACGCTTCTCCTTATCCTGATGGTGCTGGGGAGTATTTACGCCGGCATTGCCACGCCGACGGAAGCAGCGGCCCTGGGGGTTATGGGGGCGACCGTGTTTGCGTTTTTAAACCGGCGCATGAACCCGCAGATTCTCTTCGAATGCCTGATGGGGGCCATCAAGACCAACGCCATGATCATGCTGATCGTGGTGGGGGCGGGGTTTCTCTCCCGCACGATGGGCTTTCTGGGTATACCGGCCGCCATCACCACGGCCATCACGGAGATGAACCTGTCGCCCTATACCCTGATGATCATGTTAGGTGCGGTGTACGTGGTCCTGGGCTGCCTGCTGGACGGCTTTTCGATTGTTGTCATGACGCTGCCGATTGCCCTGCCCATGGTTACCCAGGCCGGCTTCGACCCTATCTGGTTCGGCATTTATCTGATTCTCATGGTGGAGGTCAGCCAGATTACACCGCCGGTCGGCTTTAACCTTTTCGTCATCCAGGGGCTGACCGGCGAGCCCATCATAAAAGTGGCCCGGTATGCCTTTCCGTTTTTTCTCCTGATGCTTCTGGTAACGGCGATTTTAACGGTCTTTCCGGACATCGCCCTGTGGCTGCCCAGGATGATGACGGGCAAATAGACCTGACGACCGGCGCGCGTTCCGCTGAATTTCCATCATTTTGAAACGGACCGATAACCAATAAAAAAAGAACTCAAAACGGAGCCCGGGGGTCCGGTTCCGTGGTATGAAACTGTCTGAGGATC
>JAERRP010000655.1 GCA_016735415.1 Desulfobacterales bacterium
AGATCCGGGTCGCATGTCAAGTTTGACGGTGGCTGCCGACCAAAGGGTAAATCGGAATCGGAATGGTCATGCCCGGTGGTGGTGCGCCTGGCGCTTTACAAATCGCCATTTGATCTCAGCATACGATTACAAGCATTGAATGCCGGTAACCGGCCGGCTTGCTTCAGGGAGGATCAACCATGCAATTGATGCCTGCCATTGCAAAGCGTGGCATACAAATGGCCGCCGTGGCCCTGGTTTTTATGGGAGTCCTCGTTCATGCGGCTGAGACCCGGGTGGATCACAGCCTGTATGCCCGCCTGTTAAAACAGTATGTCGCTGACGGCATGGTGGATTACAAGGGGTTCAAGAACGAAGAAGCCGCCCTCGACCGCTACCTGGAGGTGCTGGCCGCGGTTGATCCGGCCACGCTTTCGGACCCGGACCGCTTCGCTTTTTACGCCAACGCTTATAACGCCTGGACCATCAAGTTGATCCTGATGCACTATCCCGGAATCGAATCGATCAAGGAAACCGGTTCGTTTTTTCGGAGCCCGTGGAAAAAGCGCTTCGTGCGTCTGGAAGGTCGCCTGATGACCCTGGATGAAATCGAGCACGACACCCTGAGAGCCCAATACCGGGACCCCCGAATTCATTTTGCCGTCAACTGCGCTTCCAAGAGCTGTCCCCCGCTTTACCATGAGCCCTTTGAGGGGCAAAATCTTGAATACCAGTTAAACGATGCCACCGGGCAATTCATCAATGATCCGGTGCGCTACCGCCTGGAAGGCCGGCGCCTATCTGTGAGCAAGATCTTTAACTGGTATGGGGAGGATTTCAATGACGATCCGGTCGGGTATTTTCTGCAGTTTGCCGAGGGTGATCTCAAAACCCGCCTGGCGCAGCAACGTTCGCAGTTAAAGGTCGATTATCTGGATTATGACTGGTCCCTGAACGAAGGAGTCCGCGAATGAGCACCTACGATTACGACATCGGCATTATCGGCGGCGGGGCGGCCGGTCTGACCGTGGCCTCCGGCGCGGCCCAACTGGGGGCCAAAACGCTTCTGGTCGAAAAGGAAAAGGAACTGGGGGGCGACTGCCTGCATTTCGGTTGTGTCCCCAGCAAGACCCTGATTCGCTCGGCCCATGTCTATCACAACATGAAAAATGCGGCCGCTTTCGGTCTGCCGGATATCGATATCCCGCCGGTGGATTTCCGGAAGGTGGCCGACCGTATCCGCGCGGTGGTGGGCACGATTCAGGCCCACGATTCCGTGGAACGCTTCTGCCGCCTGGGGGCCAGGGTTTGTTTCGGAAAGGCCCGTTTCCAGGACGAACACGCAATCCAACTGGACGGCCAGATCCTGTCGGCCAAATCCTGGGTGATCGCGACCGGCTCCTCACCCATCGTACCGCCCATCGACGGGCTCGATCAGACCGCCTACTTGACCAATCGCGATATTTTTTATATGGACCGGCTCCCGGCTTCGATGATCATTCTGGGCGGCGGGCCCATCGGTATCGAGATGGCCCAGGCCTTCAATCGACTCGGTACGGCGGTCACGGTGATCGACATGAGTTTTCAGATCCTGGGCAAGGAGGATAAAGACATGGCCGAAGCGGTCATGGGCGTTCTCCAGACCGAGGGGGTCGCTTTCCGGCTGAACAGCGCCGTCTCCGCCGTCCGGGAGGAAAAGGGGCGCAAAATTGTGACCATCAAGGATGCCGGGGGCCAGCCCCACCGGCTCGAAGCCGAGGCGCTTCTGGTGGCCATCGGCCGGGCCGCCAACGTCGACGGTCTGGGGCTGAAGACGATCGGGGTCGAATTCGACCGCCGCGGGATCAAGGTGGATGACCGTCTGCGCACCACCCACAAGCATATTTATGCCGCCGGCGACGTCAACGGCGACTACCAGTTTACCCATGCGGCCGGCTACGAAGGCGGTATTGTGATCGGCAATGCCATCTTTCGCCTGCCCCGCAAAACGAATTATACTCACCTGCCCTGGTGTACCTACACCGATCCCGAGCTGGCCAGCATCGGCCTGAACGAAAAAGCCGCCCAGTCGGCCGGCATCGATTACAGCGTCTGGTCGGAACCCTTCGACAGCAACGACCGCAGCCTGGCCGAAGGCGAACGCACGGGCCAGGTCAAGCTGATTCTGGACCCTAAAGAAAAACCCATAGGGGTGCAGATCCTGGGCCCCCATGCCGGCGAACTGCTCAACGAATGGGTGGCCATCTTCAACGGCAAGGTCAAACTTTCAACCCTGGCGGCCGCGGTTCACCCCTATCCGACCATCGGCGAAATCAACAAACGGGTGGCCGGTAACTTTTTCAGCCCCAAGATCTTTTCCGACCGGATCAAGAAAGGGTTGAAGTTCTTCTTCAGCCTGAAGGGGCGGGCCTGCGAGGGCGAGCAGGCCAAATGCCTCCAGGACTGCACCATCGAGGAATAATCCATGAACGCACATGGCGAAGATATTCGTCGGCCTGCGGAGGACGGCGCAGCAACCGCGGAGGAAAATGCCGCCATGACGGCCAATGCCCCTGATCGACGCAAGGCCATCCTCAAGGCCGCCCTGTTTCTGCTGTTTATTGCCGGGGCCATTGCGCTGGTGCGCTATTCGCCTGTAAAGCATTATCTCACCGCGGATGCCCTGCAGGCCTTTCTGAATACCGTCGGGATCTGGGCGCCGGTGGTTTTTTTGCTGGTCTACGCCGCGGGGGTCTGCCTGTTCATCCCGGGAACCCTCCTGACCGGCCTGGGAGCTGCCATTTTCGGGGCCTACCGGGGCTTTGTCTATGTATGGATCGGGGCCATGCTGGGGGCCGGTCTGGCCTTTCTGATCGGGCGCACCCTGGGGCGTGACTTTGCCACCTCGCTGATCGGGGACAAACTGCAGAAATACGATCAGGCCATCCAGCGCAACGGCTTTGCCACCGTTCTATACCTGCGTCTGGTCTATTTCCCTTTCACGCCCATGAATTTCGGCAT
>JAERRP010000623.1 GCA_016735415.1 Desulfobacterales bacterium
AGGATATTGGTCACCTGGGCCCTGTTCGGTTTTACGCTCACTTAGATCCGAGTTTTTCAGGCCACGGGACCGGATCTCCGGGCGGTCACAACCCTACTTCTTTTTGGGTTATCGTTCCGTTTTGAAAAAGCGCCGGCCGGTTGCCCGCGGGAAAGGAGATGTGCAGTGAAAACCATTGATCTCAACTGTGATATGGGGGAAAGCTTCGGCGCCTATACGCTGGGTATGGACCACGAGGCCATTCGTTACATTACTTCCGCCAACATCGCCTGCGGCTGGCATGCCGGAGATCCGCAGGTCATGAACCGTACCGTTCAGATGGCCCGCGACCACGGTGTCGGCGTGGGGGCCCACCCCGGCTATCCTGACTTGATCGGTTTCGGTCGGCGCGACATGGATTGCACCCCGGAAGAACTCAGGGACTACATCGTTTACCAGATTGGTGCCCTGCAGGCCTTCTGCCGGGTGCATGGCACGCGGCTGCGGCATGTGAAACCCCACGGCGCCCTGTACCTGACGGCCGTGGAGAAAGAGGCGGTCGCCCGGGCGGTGGCCGAGGCCATCGTCAGCGTGGACCCCAACCTGATGTTCGTGGCCCTGGCCGGTGCCAAAGGTGAGGTCATGCGCCGCATCGGCAGGGACGTCGGCCTGCGGGTGGTCTACGAGGCCTTCCCGGACCGGGCCTACACGCCGGAGGGAACCCTGGCCTCCCGTCGCACACCGGGAGCCGTCATCAAAGATCCGGCGGTCGCGGCGGAGCGGGCCCTGCGCATGGCCGCCGAAGGAAAGATCATCGCCACGGACGGAACGGTTATCGAAATCGAGGCCCAGACCCTGTGTGTCCACGGCGACACCCCTACGGCCGTCGATCTGGTGCGGACGATTCGCCGGACACTGGAAAGCGAAAATATCCGGGTCGCTCCCATGGGCGCGAAGGACTGAGGTTCCGTTATGCCAACCGCATTGTATGACAAAGCGCAGTTTCGTATCGCCGGCGACCGGGGCATCCTGGTGGTCTACGGCGAGGGCATTGCCCCGGAAGTCAACCGCAAGGTCCGGGCCATGGCCATGGTGCTCGACCGGCACCCGGTGGACGGCATCGTCGCCATCGTGCCCACCTATCGCGCGCTGCTGATCCGGTATGACCCGGGGGCCATCGCGATCACGGATTTGAAGGCGGCCCTGCTGGATCTGGAGGAGCGCCTGGCATCGATTGCCATTCCACCGCCGCGGACGGTCGAGATTCCCGTCTGCTACGGGGGGGATTTCGGTCCGGATATCGCGTTCGTGGCCGAGACCCATGGCCTTGGCGTCGATGAGGTCGTCCGCCTTCACAGCACGCCGGCCTACGCCATTTACATGATCGGGTTTACGCCGGGCTTCCCGTTTCTGGGTGGTCTCCCGGAGATTCTTCATACACCGCGGCTGGAGACACCGCGCACCCACGTGCCCGAAGGCTCCGTGGGGATCGCCAACGCCCAGACCGGCATCTATCCGGTGGCCAGCCCGGGGGGCTGGCGTCTCATCGGGCGGACCCCGCTCAAGCTGTTCGAACCCGCCAGGACGAATCCTTTTCTCTACCAGGCCGGCGACTGCATTCGTTTTCACCCCATATCCCCGAAAAAATATGAGCGGCTCATGGCGGAAAGGAGTACCTGATGCAGGTCTTGAAGGTATTGACACCGGGTGCTTACACCACCGTCCAGGATGCCGGCCGCTTCGAATTTCAGCAGATGGGGGTGCCCGTATCGGGGGCCTTGGACGATTTCGCCCTCCAGGCCGCCAATCTGCTCGTGGGCAATGCCCGCGATCGGGCGGTCCTGGAGATCACCATCACGGGACCTCGTCTGGAAGTCATGGCAGAAGCCGATCTCGCCCTTACCGGCGCCCGCATGAAGGTGACCCGTAACGGAGATCCGGTGGCGTGCTGGTGTTCCTTTCGTGTTCAACCCGGCGATGTGCTCGATATTCACCAGGTGCAGAGCGGCTGCCGGGCCTGCCTGGCCGTCAGCGGCGGCTTCGGCGTGCT
>JAERRP010000415.1 GCA_016735415.1 Desulfobacterales bacterium
GGCACGCCCTGGAGATTCAGGACGTTGATGACGACTTCACGGCGGTACTTTAACAGTCCATGCCCTTGACATGAGTGCCATTTACGCCGGCAAAGCCGTAAGCCAGGATGATATCGAGAAGGAAATTAAAGCGTCACGCGAACGCATTGAGAAAACGTACGTCTCCCAAATGGGCGACTATGACAACTATGCCATCGAAGTCTGGGAAGGTGTGCCCTATGTCGAGATTCTCAAGTATACCCGCGAAAATAACGGCGACCTGATTGTCATGTCGCACCATACCCGCGAAGTGGATCCCGAAGAATCCGTCCTGGGCAGCACGGTCGAACAGGTTGTCCTGCGGGCCGCCTGCCCGGTGGCCAGCGTCAATCGTCCGGGCAAGGTCGCTTAGTGGCTCTAATGGCTCGGGATCTTCGTTTGAAACGAACGATCGGACAGCGCCTGCCGTTGGGGCGCCAAGTCCGCAGACCTTGTTGACGGCCATGGCCAAAAAGAAAATTCTGGTAGTCGATGATGAAATGGATATGCGGTTTTATGTCTGCGCCCTTCTTGAAAGTCACGGCTACCAGGCGCTGGCGACCCGGGACGGGCGGGACGGGTTTCAGAAAGCCCGCGACGACCGACCCGACCTGATTCTTCTGGACATCATGATGCCGGGCGACGGCGGTGTGAAAATGTACAGCCGTCTCAAGCAGGACCCTGCTCTGGCGGAAATACCGGTTATCATGCTTTCGGCGGTGGCGGAGCGCAGTTTCCGCCACTATCTGGCCATGCTGAATACCCAGGGCGCGCAACCGGTTCCCGGTCCGGAAGCCTACCTGGAGAAGCCGCTGAATCACGAGCGCTTGCTCGATTGCATTCGGCAGGCCATTGGCTGAAACCGGCCGCCCCCTTTGCCCCGGCAGCGATTTCCCGCCGACACCTGCCTGCACCGATCCAATATGGCCTGTGGCCGCATCTTTCCGTTGGCGCCGGCCGGCAAGGACCGGCTTCATCTGCGCTTGGGTTCGAAAGCGAAGTCATGGAAATTGAAAAACGCATACTGGTGGTGGATGACGAAGAAGATCTGCGTGATATGTTGCAGATTTACCTGGCCGATCTGGGTTACGATGTTCTTACGGCTGCCAATGGCCGTGAAGGGCTGGATCTCTTCTTGGCGGAACGCCCGCCCATCGTTTTGAGCGACATTAAAATGCCGGTCATGGACGGGCTTGAAATGCTGCGGCAGATCAAGGCCGAAGACCCGGAGACGGAAGTTCTGATGATCACCGGTCATGGGGATATGGAACTGGCCATCGAGAGCCTGAAGCTCGCGGCCATGGATTTCATCACCAAACCGATCAACGACGACATTCTTGAAATCGCCCTTGAAAGAGCCCGCGAGAAAATCGCGATGCGTCGTCAATTGAAGGCTTATACTGAAAATCTGGAAACCCTGGTGGAGGCCAAGTCGGCCCGGCTCATTGAAATGGAACGGCTCACGGCGCTGGGGCAGGCGGTTGAATGTTTGACCACGGCATTTCTGGATATTGCCGGCGATGTGCGCGCCGGCATGGAATCCTTCAATGAAGTGCCCTGTTTTGTGGCCCTGCACAACCCCCAGCTGCAGGTCGTGGCCACCAACCGGCTATTCAGTGAACGTTTGGGCGACATGGTGGGCAGGCCCAGTTGGGAGATCTACACGGGGCCCTTTGAAAAGCCCTCCGCCTGTCCGGCCGGCCAGACATTTGCTTCCGGTGCCGGCGTGCGCAGCCGCGAGACAATTCGCTACCGGGACGGCCAGACTTATCCGGTTGTGGTCCACACCGCGCCCATCCGTGACAGCCACGGGGCGTTGGAACTGGTGCTGGAGATTTCGGCCGATATATCGGAGGTCGTGCGGCTGCAGGAGGACCTGCGTACCACCCAGCAGCGTTATCACCAGCTTTTTGAAGAAGTCCCCTGTTATATTGCGGTGGTGGACCGGGAGTTCCGCATCACGGCCGCCATCCGGCTATTCCGGGATGAATTCGGCCCGGATGCCGGCCCGACCTGTTATGAAGTATATAAAAAGCGCCCAACGCCCTGTCGGGACTGCCCGGTAACGGCTACCTTTCAGGACGGTCGCTCGCATCAGACCGATATGCTTGTGGTGTCCCGCAACGGGGAGCAGCGCAACCTGCTGATCTGGACCGCCCCGATTACGAATGCCGCCGGCGAGATCACCCAGGTCATGGAAATGGCCACCGACATCACCCCGCTTCGCCGGCTTCAGGATCGTTTGTCCTCGCTGGGGCTGATGGTCAGTTCGGTATCCCACGGCGTCAAAGGGGTGCTGACCGGAATGGACGGCGGTCTCTACCTGCTGAGTACGGGCCTGCGCAAAGACGATCGCGCCCAGATCCAGGAGGGGTTCGACATCATCAAGCTCATGACGGACCGGATTCGCAGGGTGGTCCTGGACGTGTTGTACTACGCCAAGGAACGCACGCTCAGTCTCGAAACCGTCGACGTGCTGGACTTTGCCAACGAAGTCGCTTTTATCGTCGAGCCCCGGGCCGCCAAGCAGGGCATCTCCTTGACCTGTGGCTTCGATGCCGCCTCGGGCCGCTTTGTCGTCGATACCGTGGCCCTGCGCGCGGCCTTGATCAATATCCTGGAGAATGCCGTTGATGCCTGCAGCGAGGACAACACCGGCCGGGATCACCAGATCGTTTTCGGCGTGCGCCCGATTGAAGATGACCGGATTGAATTCAAGATCGTTGACAACGGCGTGGGGATGGACGCGGATACCCGCGAGAACCTCTTTAACTTATTTTTTTCCTCCAAGGCTGAAAAAGGTACCGGCCTGGGGCTGCAGATCGCAAAAACGACCGTTCAGCAGCATGGCGGGAGCATTCAGGGAACATCGGAACCGGGCCAGGGGGCCCGCTTCCTGATCCGCCTTCCGCGGCGGCCGAATCAGGACAGTGAAGACCGGGCGGACGGGTAGCACCACGCAGCGGAATTAAGGGCTCAATATCATCCCGGGGTAGAGACCCCCCCAACCCGCCCGCTGGATCCAAATACAGAATGAAACGACCTCAGCCGATACGCAACAGTCTCATTACTTCCCTCATCCTGGCGGTGGGCCTGACCCTGCTTGTCAGCATTTCCTCCTGGGCCTATTTCAGCATCCGTCACCAGAAAATACGGGTAATGCAGGAAACCCTTGAACGCGTCGATCGGCTGAGCAACACCATCAAGCTTGGCACCCACTATGCCATGATGCTGAATTCGGGTGAAGACATTCATCAGATCATCAGCAACATCGGCCGCCAGAAAGAAATTACTTCCATTCGGATCTACAACAAGGAAGGAACCATCCGGTTCTCCAACCGGGAGGCCGAAATCGGCCGCCAGACGACCATTGATTCAGCGGCCTGCCGTATCTGCCATCGCTTAAACCCGCTGCCGGCCGAACTGCCGTTGAACAGCCGTACCCGCGATCTGAAAATCGACAACCACCGGGCCCTGGGCCTGATCAGTCCGATCAACAACGAACCCGGTTGTTCCACCAGCACCTGTCATGTCCACCCTCCGGAAATCCAGGTGCTGGGGCTCCTGGATGTCGTTTTTTCGCTGGAAGACACCGAAAACGAGATTCGGCTGCTGGAAAACGGGGTCATCGGTCTGGCGGCCCTGCTGTTTATCCTGACTTCCGCCATCATCGGCGTATTTATCCTGAAGCTTGTCAACCAGCCGATCCACAACCTGATTGACCAAACCAAGCGCATTGCCCGGGGTGAGCGCCGCCGGCAGATCGAGGTCGCGCACAGCTTCGAGATGGAGCAGTTGGCCGAAGCCATCAACCTGATGGGCCTGGAGATCGAAGAAAAGCAGGACGAACTGAACGAGCAGCGCAATCGGTTCCGCCAGCTCTTTGAGCAGGGTCCCTGCGCCATTACGGTTCAGGACCGCGACCACCGGCTGATCGAGGACAATCAGGAGTTCGAGGACACGTTTGCCCCCCAACCGAGGGATTACTGCTTCCATGCCTATAAGGGGCGCACGGAAAAATGCGAGAACTGCCCGGTGGAGAAAACCTTTGCCGACGGGCAGACCCATTTCAGCGAGGAGGCCGGCACCACCAAGGACGGCCAGCCGGCGCACTGGATCGTGCGCACCTCACCGATTCACGACGACCAGGGTAACGTCGTGGCCGCCATGGAGATGTGCCTCGACATCACCCACAGCCGGCTGCTGGAGACCCAGCTCAAGGAAGCCGAAAAAAAATACTACGACGTCTTCAACAACATCCCCAATCCGGTTTTTGTTCTGGACGGCGAAACCCTTGAAATCCTGGAATGCAACCGCAGTGTCGCGTCGGTTTACGGCCTGGGCCACCGTGACGTGCTGGGTACCAGTTTCCTCGATTTGTTTGTCGAGGAGGACCGTCCCCGGTATGCGCATTCAATCCGTTCCGGCCGGGTGATCGACCGGGCCCGCCACCGGCATAAGGACGGGGGCACCATTTTCGTCACCATCCGGATTTCGCCTTCGAAGTATAGAGGGCGCGATGTTCTTCTGGTCACCACCGGCGACATCACCAAACGACTGGAGGCCGAACAGCAGCTGATCCAGGCCAGCAAAATGGCGACCCTGGGGGAAATGGCCTCGGGCGTGGCCCATGAGCTCAACCAGCCGCTGGCGGTCATCAAGACGGCCGGTTCGATTTTGAAGAAAAAGCTTGGTCGCTCCCCGCTGGCAGACGACGATACAATCATGAACGTGGCTAATAAAATTGATGCCAACGTGAACCGGGCCTCCAAAATCATCGACCACATGCGACAATTCTCCCGCAAATCGGATGCGCGTCTGGAACGCACTCAGGTCAACCAGGTGATCGAGAGGGCTTTCGAGATGTTCGCCCAGCAGTTTAAGGTGCGCGGCATCGATGTTGAGTTGCACACCGATCCGCAGCTTCCCGAAATCATGGCCGAACCCAATCGTCTGGAGCAGATTTTCGTCAATCTTTTCATCAATGCCCGGGACGCCATCGAGGAAAAATGGGAATTGCAAGTTGACACCAAAGCCGCTATGAAGATTCGCATCGTCTCTCGATGTGGACCTGATGTGGTAATTGCCGAAGTCTGCGATTCAGGTTGCGGGGTGCCGGCGGCCAGGGCCGAAAAAATTTTTGAGCCGTTCTTTACCACCAAAGAAGTCGGCAAAGGCACGGGACTGGGATTGTCCATCAGCTACGGGATTGTCAAAGAGCTGGGCGGTGAAATTTATGTCCGCCCCAATCCCGGGGGGGGTGCCTGCTTCGTGACCCAATTCCCTCTCAAGGCCGGT
>JAERRP010000110.1 GCA_016735415.1 Desulfobacterales bacterium
AGTCACTCAAAGTGTTACATACAATATCCTAATCTACCATTCCAGTGTCAGTGCTGTCTAGAGCTGTGATCACTCTTGACCCTGAGTTTGAGTCCGATACAGAACAGCAGCAGGGTAACACCCAGATCGGCAATCTCCTGGAGAAAGGTTCCGCCTTCAGCCCCCAGGGCGTTGAGGACAAACCCGGCCGCAAGAAAGCCTATCAGCGGCGGCAGGCCGATCTGCCGGATTCCAAAACCGAACAGAAATGCAATACTGATCCATAAGGGGTCCATGCTGAAGCTCCTTCGGGAAGGTTATTCCTTGACGACCTGGCCGCGCGAGGTGAACGAAATGCCCAGCTGGGAGGCCGTGCTGATCATGATGCTTTCCGTAATCGGGGCGTTGACCGGTTCGTCGGATTCCCAGCGGATGATGAAATTGGCACCGGAGCCGCCGGCCTTGTCCGACTCGCTGACGATATAGCGGGTCGAGGCCATGGGCTTGAGGGTGACGGTTTTTTTGAGATAACGTTTTAGCAGCTTGCCCTCGGAATTAAAATAGTCCACCGTCACCAGCTGAATGGCGTGAATCGGGTCGGTATTGCGGATGCTGACGGTGGCGGCCAGGTAAATAGGGTGCTCGCGGTTGCCGCTGTAAATGTGCGAATAGATCGGGACATACAGGGTCTGACCTTTGGATTGGGTGGATTGAGCCGTGGCAGGAGAGGTGCCGTTTGCGCACAGCGTGACAGTGAGCAGCGCCACGGTCACGATGGTACGGAGAATATGACGTTTCATCGGCATCTTGAGTTCCTTTTGTTGATGATGGTTTCTGGAAAAAGTGACCCGATCGAATCCGCTCATCGAAGATCGGTGGCAAGCTGAGCAGCGACGAAGTTACTGTAAACACAAGTTCATTCGTTTTCAATCCCTTTCTGAAGAATTGTGCGACTTGATTATGCGCCCCGACTGAACTATAAATCCGAAATTCGTTGGACCGCGTTGCGATGCCCTTGCGTCTGAAACATGCCGGAGGCAGGAAAGAACCCCCGGGTTTCGTATGCGGCCGCATTGATGCCCATCTCCCCAATGGTTGCGGCCTGCTAACGTGCCGGTGCATTTTCAAGGAGGAAGGATGAAGAGATTCATTGCATTCAGCTTTGTGATTCTAATCGGAATGATGGGCATGATGCCGGCTTACGGTCAGGACGATCCTGAAGTTGTACCCCCCCCCGGGGCAGCGGAATTCAGCTATAAGAAACTGGATAACAACAGGCTGCTCATTTCCGCTTCCGACAGCGAGGGCAATCCCCTGCGCAACCTGACCAGCGAAGATTTCGTTTTGATGCACGAGGGCAAACAGGCCCAGATCCTGTCGGTGGAGCCGCTCGAGACCAGCAAGGACGTGAGTCTCAATATCGTTATGGTGGTGGATAACTCCGCTTCCATGAAGCGACGCAACGCCATCAAACCGATCCTGAAAGCCATGGAGAACTTCTATAAGATCATTCGGCCGATCGATAACATTACCCTGGTTGTCTTCAGCGATCGCGACACCATACCTTTCGGTGATTATCGCCTGCATGTCAAAGTCAAGCAATCCAACCGGATCGAAGAACTGCGCGCTTTTCTGGAGACCGGCTTCGACAGCGGCCTGACGGCCAAAACGGTATTGCATGAAGGAATGCTGGCCGGTCTGGCCGTACTGTACAATTTACCCGCGGACACCAACAAATTCATGATCGTTTTTTCCGACGGAGAAGATCTGAACAGTGCTTTCAGTGGACCGGTGGTCGAGAAGGCCGCGGAAGGCATTGCCAACTTCGAGGCCTACAGCATCGATTACATGCCCGGCAGCGGCACGGACCCCTTTCTGCGATCTTTCAGCCAGAGCCATGGCGGCCGTGTCTGGAAAGCAACGGCCGCCACGGACCTGGTGCCCATCTTCGAGGCCGTTATGTCCAAGCTGCTCTACCGCTACGTGGTGACTTATCGCTTTCTGCACCCGCCCATCGGCACACTGGCGATGGATCCGGGCACCCTTAATATCGAGGAGATCACCACGATCGATAGCGCCCCTCTGCTGAACTACATCTATTTCGACAGCGAGCAGAGCGCCATTCTCCCCCGCTATGTGCGCTTTCGCGGCCAGGATCAAACCACGACCTTTGACGTCGCCAGGCTGCGGGGGGCCATGGAGAAATACCTGAACGTGCTCAACGTCGTGGGCCGGCGTCTGACGGACCTTCCGGAGGCCACCATCCGCCTGGTGGGGTGCAATGCTGACAGGGGCCCGGAAAAGGGCCGCATCGACCTTTCGCGTGCGCGGGCGGAGGCGGTCAAGGCCTATCTGCAGTATATCTGGGGAATCGATCCGATCCGCATGCGGGTGGAAGCCCACAACCTTCCGGAAGTGCCCAGTTCGAGGGGTACCGCCGCTGGCCGCGAAGAGAACCAGCGGGTCGAAATCTATGCCGACCGGGATGAGATCCTGGACGTGGTCAGCAGTACCTATGCCGAAGCCAGCATGAATGCCGAGGCGATCCAGGTGCAGCTCCGGTTTACCGCCGAACACGGCATCTATGGCTGGAAATTGACGATCTACGGCGACGATGCGCCCATCTACAGCATGACCGGATCGGGTCAGCTCGAAGATATGATCACACTGCCGGCCGACAGATTCACACCCTTGACTGTTGCCGCTTACGGCCAACTCAAGGCTGAGATCAAAGTGGAAGACATGGAAGGCCAGACCTTTACGGCCGCCAGCGATCCCATCAGCGTCAATTTCATGCAGCGCGAAGAGCGGCGGGCGCGCAACCCGGGCTTCAAAGTGCAGGAAAAATACGCCCTGATTCTCTTCGATTTCAACAGTGACGTCATCAAGGCCCGCAACGAAAGCATCGTGCGGCAGATCGTCGCACGTATCGATGCCCTGCCGGAAGTGGCGGTCGACGTCGTGGGGCACACGGACAATATCGGCAAGGATGAGTACAACCTCGATTTGTCCGAACGGCGCGCCCGGGCCGTCTACGACCAGATTGTCGCCATGCGCGGCGCGACATCCGCAGAAGACATCAAATACTCCGGCGTCGGGCCGTTCGATCCGCTTTTCACCAACGATCTGCCCGAAAATCGGGCCATCAACCGAACCGTCACCATTACGCTTCTCTATGAACAGAAGGAATAGTAATCGCATGCAAACCAAAATTGAAACGGTTCTGGATATTTTTACGAAAATCAACGCGATTCCGCGCTGTTCCAAAAAGGAAGCCGCAATTGCCCGCTGGCTTGGCGACTGGGCCGAGCGGCATGGATTCGGCAAGGCTTACGATCCCGCCGGCAACCTCGTGGTGCAGGTACCGGCCTCGCCCGGGTTCGAAGCGGCCCCGGTGGTTGTCCTTCAGGGCCACATGGACATGGTCTGCGAGAAAACGCCCGATTCCGATCACGATTTCGATCAGGATCCCATTCGCGTCATCCGCGACGGGGACTGGCTGCGCGCCGACCAGACCACCCTGGGGGCGGACAACGGCATCGCCCTGGCCCTGGCCATGGCGATCGTAACGGATGACGGTGTGTCCCATCCGCCGCTCGAACTCCTTTTTACCGTGGACGAAGAAACGGGTCTGATCGGGGTCCAACATCTCGATCCGACGCTGATCACAGGCAAGATCCTGATCAATATCGATTCGGAAGACGATCGCATTTTCACCATCGGCTGTGCCGGGGGCGAGGAGACCCGCATCCGCCTCAAGCTCGATTACGAACCCGTCCCCGAAGCGTTGCGCTTCTCCCGGGTCGTGGTCGGCGGCCTGCGGGGGGGGCATTCCGGTGTGGACATTCACAAGCCGCGGGCCAATGCCAATCGGCTGCTGGGGCGTTTGCTGGCCGCTCTGACGGCGGATGCGGGCCTGCGGCTGGCGACGCTGTCAGGTGGTTCCGCCCATAACGCGATTCCAAGGGACGCCCAGGCCGTCGTGGGCGTAGCGGACGCCGGGGAAGAGGCCCTGCAGACAACGCTGGCGCGTTTTCAAAATATTTTCGTCGAAGAAAGCGGACAAACCGAGCCTCAGCTTGCGCTTCAGTGCGAACCACTGGCGGAAGACCACTCCCCGCGCGACGTTCTGCGCCCCGCCAGTGCCGACCGGGCCATCATGCTGCTGAATGCGCTGCCCCACGGCGTTCAGGGGATGTCCATCGGGGCGGAGAGGATAGTGGAAACTTCATGCAACCTGGCCATTCTCAAAACGGCGGACGGCCATCTCGATATCACCAGCAGCCAGCGAAGCGCATGCATGACCCGTCTGGACGAGATTACCGCCCGCGTTCAGGCCGTGGCCGCCCTGGCCGGGGCCACGACCACCCGCATGAACCATCACCCTTCCTGGCCACCGGATACCGACTCGGCCCTGCTCAGACGCTGCCAGGAAGTCTACACCCGGCAATTCGGTGAAGACGCCCTGGTGGAAGTTATGCACGCCGGTCTGGAATGCGGCCTGATCGGGGCCAAGGTGCCGGGCATGGAAATGATTTCCATCGGCCCCACGCTGCGCAACCCTCACTCACCGGATGAGAAGCTTTTTATCCCCTCGGTCGGGAAGATGCTCCAGTTCCTGGAAGCCCTCCTGGCATCTTACAAAGAATAGTTTGGGTAAAAACTTTGAGGAACTCATAAAAAGTCCACATTCAGACGGCTTTGTAAAAAGTTTAAGATCAAGGCTCGCAAATTCCAAGGAATGAGGCGTACATAGCGTAGGCCGCAGTGACGAGGAAGGCCGCATAACGCAGTTATTGGGCTTTTTAAGAAGCCGCCATATTGTCGCATGCAGGCCGGGGCCGACCCCTTACAGCGCGGCATAGACGTCCGTTAATTCCTCCACCAGATGGCTGAAATGGGCGATGGCCTGCTCGATCGGTGCGGGGGAGGCCATGTCCACCCCGGCGACCGCAAGTTCCTCCAGCGGGAAGCGGCTGCCGCCCAGGGGCAGAAATCTCAGATAGCGCGCCCGTGCGCCTTCCACCCCCTCCATAACCTGCGACGCCAGCGCGATGGCCGCCGAAATGCCGGTGGCATACTTGTAGACGTAAAAGGCCGAATAGAAATGAGGAATGCGCAGGCATTCCAGCGTGAGGGCCTCGTCGATCACGAGCCGGTCGCCGAAATAGTCCTCCAGCAGTTCGCGGTAGACAGCGGTCAGGGTCTCCAGGGTCAGGGGTTCCTGATCTTCCGCCAGGCGGTGAACCTGCAGTTCGAATTCGGCGAACATGGTCTGGCGGAAGAGCGTGGCCCGGAGGTTGTCGATTTCGCGATTGAGCAGGTAGGCCCGCATGCGCGGGTCGTCCCGATAGCGCGCCAGCAGATGGGCGCTCAGAAGGGTTTCGTTGAAGGTGGAGGCCATCTCGGCCACGAAGATGGTGTAGTTGTGGTAGACGTAGGGCTGGTGCGCACAGGAGAAATGGGTGTGCATGGAATGGCCGGCCTCGTGGATCAGGGTGTAAAGGCTGCCGATGTTGCCGGCCTCATAGTTCAGGAGGATGTAGGGGGGCGAGTCGTAGCAGCCCGAGGAATAGGCCCCGCTGCGCTTGCCGCGGTTTTCGTAGCGGTCCACCCAGGTCCCGTTCAAGCCTGCGGCCAAGGTTTGGGTGTAGGCCGCCCCCAGGGGGGCCAGGGCCTGCACGCAGGTGTCGACGGCCTTTTCATAGGGCATTTGAAAGCGCACGTCCTTCACGATGGGCACATAGGTGTCGTAAAAGTGAAGCGCGTCCAGCCCGAGCGCTCGGCGGCGGAAATCAAGGTAGCACAGGAGAGGCGCCCGGTTGTCCCGCACGGTCGCGATCAGGTTGTCGTAGACGGCCGCCGGCATGCGGTCGCCGTGCAGGGCCGCCGCACGGCAATCGTCGTAACGGCGGCTGCGGGCATAGAAAAGATCACCCTTGATCGAACCGCCCAGGGCCGCGGCAAGGGTGTTTTTATGCTGGTCGTAGCGGTCGTAATACTGGAAGAAGGCCCGGCGGCGGACCTCGCGATCGGGGTTCTGCAGAAATGTGCTGAAATTGCCGTGGCTCAGTTCGACCTCCCGGCCCTGGTCGTCGGGCAGGGTTCCGAAACGCAGGTCCACGTTGTCCAATTGTCCGAAAACCTGGAAGGCGGTCTGGGCCATCTCGCGGCTCATGGCCAGCAGTTCTTCTTCTT
>JAERRP010000026.1 GCA_016735415.1 Desulfobacterales bacterium
CGTTCCGTTTGAGTTGGGGACCGATGATTTCACCGGTCGCCTGCAAATCCCGCAGAAGCTGTACGGTCGTCAGGCCGAGATCCAGCAGCTTAAGACCATTTTCAATCGTGCCATAACAGGATCGGCGCAGCTTCTGCTGATTGCCGGATATTCCGGTGTCGGCAAAACGTCCCTGGTTCACGAAATACAAAAAGAGGTCATTACCAAACAGGCCATTTTTATAGAGGGCAAGTTCGACCAGTTCCATCGGGCGCTGCCTTACTCTGCCTGGGAGCAGGCTTTCACCCAGTTGGTGAACAATTGGCTGGCGGGAAGCGAAACCAGTCTCGCCGGCTGGCGAGAAACCATTCTGGATTCTGTTGGCGATAATGGCCAGATTCTGATTGATATCATTCCCGCCCTGGAACGTATCATCGGCCCGCAGCCGAAAGTGCCACAGTTGCGCGGTATTGAGAATCAGAACCGCTTTAATTACTACTTCAGTCACTTTATCAGTAGCCTGGCCACGTCAGAAAATTCCCTGGTTGTCTTTCTCGACGATTTGCAGTGGATCGATCTTGCTTCTCTCAACTTGATTGAGACACTTTTCACGGCCGGGAGCACAAACAACCTTCTGGTTATTGGCGCCTATCGCAACAATGAAGTGGGCGCCGATCACCCGTTGGTGGCCAGCCAGGACAGAATGCGTGCTGAAAGTGACCAGGTTACAGTCATCACTCTGGGAGACTTGGCGCTCGATGATACCAACCAACTGCTGGTCGATAGTCTGCAGCTCAGCGTTGCAGATTGCCGCGATCTGAACCGGGTTTTGGTGGACAAGACCGCCGGTAATCCCTTTTACTTCCATCAACTGCTATATACGCTGGAATCAGAAAAGGTATTGTCCTTTGATCGCCGGCAACGCCGTTGGGTATGGGAAGAAGAGTTGCAGCAGAGCCTGCAAACCGGCGACAATGTCGCCGAGCTAATGATCAGAAGAATCCGGACACTTCCGGTCGAAACCCAGGGCAGCTTGAGCATGGCCGCCTGTCTTGGCAACCGTTTCGATACATCTACACTGACCATCATTATCGGGCAAGAACAAAGGGATATCCTTACTGCTCTAAGCCCTGCGCTGCAGGATGGATTGATCATCGGGTCGAATGGGTATTTCTCCTTTGTTCACGACCGTATCCAGGAAGCCGGATATGCCTTGATTCCTGAATCAGACCGGCCAAAAACGCATCTGGAAATAGGGCGCTTGCTACTGGCGGGCGCCCCGGCTGGAAAGCTGGAAGAAGAGATCTTTGCCATCGTCGGACACTTGAACGCCGGCCGAGCCTTGATCGACACAGACCGGGAAAAGCTAGATCTGGCTGAGCTGAATCTAAAGGCCGGACAGAAAGCAAAATCCGCTTCTGCTTTTGTTGATGCTAAGAAACACATTGAGATTGGGCTTAGCCTACTGGGGCCGGACAGCTGGCAAGGGCAATATGAGTTGACTTTATCGCTGCACAACGAAAACGGGGAACTGGCCTCCATAACCGGGCAATACGACCAGGTTGCCCCTATCGCCGACCTGATACATGCCAATGCCGAAAGCCTCCATGATCAGGTTCGCATTTACATGGTTCAAATCGAAGCCGCAACCACGCTGTATGACTTCAATGCAGCAGTGGAAATCGGGCTCGATGTCCTGGAAAAACTTGGATTCGAGATTGTTCTGAACCCTGGTTCAGAAGATTATCAATATCTAATAAAGAGGTTTTCAGATTTACTGACGGATAGACCAATGGAAGTAATAGCGGGTTTGTCTGAGATGACGGATGAGAGAGTACTGGCTGCATCCACACTCATAACTGCAACGATGGTGCCCATTTACATCATTAAACCACAGCTTTTCCCCGTTGTCGGATTTACAGGTGCAATCCTGACCCTGGAATTTGGATATTTCACATGGTCGCCGCATTTTTTCAGCCAAATGGGAGTTTGTTCATGGTTAGCATTAGATCTTGGTACACCTTCTGATCATGTGCTGGACTCTCTATTGTGGATTAGACAAACGCAAGAAGCGGTTTTGGAAATGTTGGAAAATCCGGTATTTACTCCCTGTATAGCCAGAGGATATTTGGGTATATACATGACCGGGGCCTACCATTGGCCGATCGAGAAGTCCATTGAACTCGCCCAAAAAGCTTTCCAGAGTGGCCTTGCGACCGGTGACCTGCTCTTTGGTAGTCAGGGTTCTCTTCATTTTGCAATGTTGAGCCTGGCTGCCGGTATGAACCTGGACGAGTATCAAAGTCAATCGATCAATTACATACAGGAGTTGAACAGGTTAAACCAGTCCACCATAGCCACCTATCTCTCGATTTATCTTCAAGGAGCCATAAATTTCAAGGAGCCTTTGGCGGAGCCACATAGATTGGTTGGCAGCTACTTTGATGAGGAGGCATTCTTGTCTGCTGCCAACACCACAAACGATGTAACCGGAAGGCATTTGTTCTATGCCGTCAAACTCATGTTGGGATACCACTTTGACGCGGATAACGAGCTTCCTGAATATATTCGTGAGGCCGAGAAATTCACTGTCGGTGGGCCCGGCTTGATTACTCTGGCAATCAATCAATTTTATTCAGCTTTAGGGTGGCTTAGGTTCTATTCAACTCTATCGCCAGAGAATCAGAAAACAGCCTTGAATCAAATTGCTCATAGTCTCCACCTGATGGAAATCTGGTCTCAATCAGCACCTACGACATTTCAGCATATGTATGACTTGATAAGGGCTGAAAAAGCCAGAGTGTCAGGTGACATAGACAGGGCTTTGGTCCATTACGAGCGGGCAATCCAAGGCGCCCAGGAGGTAGGTTTCACTCATAATGAGGCCCTGGCCAATGAACTGTATGCCCGCTTTTGGGCTGAGCGCGACAATAACCGCTTTGCCGGCCAGTTTATGCGCGAAGCCTACAGCTTATACCGAAAATGGGGGGCGCTTGCCAAAGCTAACCATCTAGCCAAGCGCTACCCAAACTGGTTAATTGGCCGCAGTATCGTAGTTGACCAACCGGGTACCCAAATTGTCTCCGACGAATTAACAGGCGACCTGGATCTTCGCACGGTTCTGAAGGCATCCCAGGACATTGCCGGCGAAATAGAGTTGGATAGTCTGTTGGTTAAACTAATGAGCAATGTCATTGAGAACTCGGGGGCACAACAGGGCTACCTGATCCTGGAACAAGACGGGCAATGGAAAATTGTAGCGGAAGCTGCCGTGGACGACACGGAAACGTACGTTAGGGATGCCAAAAACATCGCAGAAACCGATCTGCTGGCGCAGGGTATCGTCTACTATGTGGCTCGCACGCAGGAAACCGTGGTGCTTGAAGATGCGTCTCAGTCTGGCGAATTTGTCCAGGATCCGTATGTTCAAAATCATCAAGCCAGATCCATTCTTAGTACGCCGCTAATCAACCAGGGAAAAACCAGTGGTATCCTCTATTTGGAAAACAACCTGGCCTCCCGTGTATTTTCCGCTCAACGCGTCAATCTGTTGAAGCTATTGTCGTCTCAAATGGCAATCTCTATCGATAACGCCCGGATCCATGATCATTTGGAAGCTGTGGTAGCAGAACGGACACAGGAATTGCAGGCCGCCAACCAGGCCAAAAGCATATTCCTGGCCAATATGAGCCACGAACTGCGCACCCCGCTCAACGCGATTCTGGGCTTTACACGACTGATGACTCGCGATCCTGACGTAACCGCGCAACAACAAGAGGAACTGAAGATCATCAACCGCAGCGGCGAACACCTGCTCGACATGGTCGACGATATCCTCAGCCTTTCCAGGATCGAGGCGGGGCGTGTTGAACTAAAAGAGGAACCCTTCGATCTGCGGCAGATGCTGGAGGACATTGGAGGGATATTCCAGTCACCAGCGGAAGGAAAAGGACAGCGCCTTCGCCTGGAACTGACGGATGACCTTCCCCCCTATCTGCTGGGGGATGCCGGGAAACTGCGACAGGTTGTGATCAATTTGATGGGCAACGCGGTGAAATTCACTGAGACGGGGGAGGTGTGGCTGCGCGCCCGCACGCAAGCGATGGAGGAAAATCCTGATAGGGTGATGCTGCAGCTGGAGGTGGAAGATAGCGGTCCGGGGATCCCGCCGGATAATCTGGATCGGATCTTTGAAACCTTTGTCCGCCTTGACCAGGCCTTACACACACAAAGGGGAACGGGACTTGGATTGGCGATTTCAAAAACGCTGGTGGACATGATGGGCGGCAAAATTTCGGTAAAGAGCGAACCGGGAGAGGGGTCGATGTTCACGATTAATATCCCATTTCTGCTGGCCGAAGCTTGGGCGGCAACACCCAGTGAAACCCCCGCCGCCGAAGTCATCGGACTCACATCCGGCCAGCCGGATTGGCGCATTCTCGTGGTGGACGATAACCGTGAAAACCTTTTGCTCCTCAGGGATTTGCTTTCCCGGGTTGGATTCAATATACAGGAAGCGAAGGATGGTGAAGAGGCAATTGCCAAATTTCAGGAATGGCACCCTCATTTCATCTGGATGGATATGCGCATGCCGC
>JAERRP010000723.1 GCA_016735415.1 Desulfobacterales bacterium
GCTCTTTTCCGGTACCTGTTTCTCCTGATATGAGCACTGGAGAACGGCCTTTGGCAAAGTTCCTGGCCAAATTCTTGTTTGTCACGGCGCTACTGCTTACTCCAATAATGCTTTTAAAAGTATACTTTGCCGATCTTAATCTACGCAACCCCTTATCATAGTATTTCAGCTTATTTTTTAATAGATAGTATTTATCAAAAAGTGTCTGCATTTCCCTAATATCCTTAATGCTGGTTATGGATATAGCGCCGATGATTTCATCGTCTATCTTCAGAGGAATACGATGGATTACTGCATGGCCTCCGCTCACAGTCTTATAGGTGAGGCCGAGCTTCGGAACACCTCTCTCCAAAACCTCCATCAATTCTTTATAGTGGGGCATGACTGAGTAATGCTTTCCGATGACTTCGGAATTCTTGATTCCGCTTAGCTCCTCATTAATACTGGCTCTGAGTACGGTGGTACCGTTTTTATCAATAATACAAATTCCGATATAAGGGTTGCTCGCCAGGGCATCAAGAAACCGCGCTTTTTCGTCATTATTCATACCGAGATCACCTCTCGAACAATGGTAAAAAGTTCTCAGCAGGGAATTTTAAGGAATGTGCGGACTTCCGGCTGCGTTAATCCTTCCGTACCCGATAACTTCGGGATTTTAAGGTCGCGATTCACACCGCACATTCAGCAACTCAATTGCATCATATTTACCGGATACCCATAGAAGTGTCAAGTATTTTTACATGTCAATAAATCAGACGCATATGTTCCTCAAGCTCTTAATTATCTAATAAAATCATGTGTTAAAGTTGTCCTCAGGTCAGCTCCTGCTCCTTTACCCTTTAAACTTGATTTCAGAATATCTCATAATTACAGGCTTTTATGGCGTTTCAAAAATTGGCATGCGGATTGCTGTATCCCATGGTGAATTTCCGAGCTATTTCGGAAAATAGCCAGCATAACCGCATTTGTCCACACCCCGGAACAAGCATTATATGGTTATGGAGATGGATTGAGTCTGACACATAATTCTTAGCCTAAAAAGAAGTGATTTTGCTTTTAATTTAAGATAGCTACCGATTAGATCCTGGAGAGAGTCGATAAGATGAACAATTTAAAAAAGATCATCGATGAGAAGGAGCGCTGGTATTCCCGTTATGTTAAATCCTCCAACATAAGGCCTGCGGAAACTTCATGGGGCAGAGAATTGGATGTAATTTATACCCCTGATCATCTGGCGGATAGGGATTATCTGGAAGATATTGGCTTTTCAGGGCAGTTTCCTTTTGTCAGGGGTGTTTATCCCAACATGTATCGAGGGAAGCTCTGGACAATGCGTCAATACGCAGGTTTCGGAACCCCCGAAGAATCGAACACACGCTTCCGTTCCCTTTTGAAAGAAGGACAGTCGGGGCTCAGTGTCGCTTTTGATTTGCCGACACAAATCGGTTTCGACTCGGATGATCCGCGTGTGGAAGAGGAAGTGGGGCGAGTTGGGGTGGCGGTGGATACTTTAAAAGACATGGAGATAATATTTGAAGGGATTCCTTTGGATAAAATCACCACTTCTTTTACCATAAATCCGACGGCGGCGGTCATTCTGGCAATGTATGTGGCTTTGGCACAGAAAAAAGGCTTCAACCTGGAAAAAATCGGTGGGACCCTGCAGAATGATATTTTAAAAGAATATCTGGCCAGGGGGACCCAAATTTATCCCCCCAGTCCCTCTCTAAGGCTTATCGGTGATGTCATAGAATACTGCAACTCGGATGTTCCCCGAATGAATACTATCAGTATCTGCGGTTACCATATGCGAGAAGCTGGTTGCAATCTTATCCAGGAATCGGCCTATTGCCTGTTAGATGCCATTGTATATGTCGAGGAAGTTCTAAAACGGGGAATTAATATCGATGAATTTGCGCCCCGATTGAGCTTTCTTCTATCCTGCGGAATGAATCTATTTGAGGAAGTTGCCAAATTCAGAGCTACAAGACGGCTTTGGGCCAAAATCATTAAATCGAGATTCCAGGCGAAGAATCCCAAATCCATGATGCTACGGATGTTCAGCGGGTGCTCGGCAAGCGCCTTCACAGACAAAGAGCCCCTGAACAACATATCCAGAGGAACGATTATGAGCCTTGTAGCCGTTCTTGCCGGCTGTCAAGCGATACATACAACTGCCTATGACGAAGCCTATTCAATTCCAACCGAAGAGTCCACGCGAACAGCGCTAAGGACTCAGCAGGTTATCGCATACGAGACCGATGCAACCGCCGTAGTTGATCCGATGGGGGGTTCTTATTTTCTTGAACATTTAACAAATTTAATTGAAAGGGAAATTGAAGAAGAGATGGCGCGAATTGAAGCCAACGGCGGTATAATGAAAGGAATCAGCGACGGTTCTATTCAAAGGGAAATCGCTGAACAGGCCTATGAGGACGCCAAAAAAATTCAAAAGAAAGAGAAGGTCATTGTCGGTGTAAACAAATTTGTTTCAGATGGAGAAGAGTACGACATGGACATTCATCAGGGGAATCCCGACGTAAGAGAACGCCAGGTCATGCGGTTGAAAGAGGTTAAGTCTAACAGAGACAATAAACAGGTGGCACTGTTGCTGGATGAGATCCGCCAAGTCGCGGCGACCTCCAGAAACCTGATGGGACCGATACTCGCAGCGGTTAATGAATATGCAACTATAGGCGAAATCAGCAATTCCTTGAAAGAGGTGTTCGGCGAATATCAGGAAATTTTCTAGATCAAACCGTTCGGTCGATTGAGTCGGTTCTAAAAGAAATCCAGGAGGCAAAAAAGTGCAGAAGATAACGAAGCCCTTGCGTGTGTTATTGGCCAAACCAGGTCTGGACGGCCACGATAAGGGGGCCAAGATCGTGGCGTCTCTACTTCGTGACATCGGCATAGAGGTTATTTATACTGGTTTAAGGCAAAGTATCGATCAGATTGTATCTGCGGCAGTGCAAGAAGATGTCGATGTCATTGCGCTGAGTATTCTGTCGGGCGTTCACTTGGAGATTGGACATAAAATAATGACGAGGCTTCAGGAAAAAGACGCAGACTCCATTCCGGTTGTTATGGGGGGAGTTATTTCCAAAAAGGATGCTGAAAAGCTGAAAACAATCGGCATCAAGGAGGTCTTCCCAGTTGGCTCCTCTTTCGATCGAATTGTTGAATTTTTTACATCGGAACTGCGGCAACCATCATGATTCTAAAGGAAGTATCCTTTCTTGGCTTTCGCAATGCATCGGTCTGTCCCAAGGATAACGCTAAGAAGCATGGCGGTTCCTGGATTTGCCTTCAGACGTAGCTAATATTCTCCGACGATCCAAAAAGTACAAGGTATTTGGAGCAAATTAATATAACGGTGTGGCAGGAGATGTTTGATGAAACGCATGAAAAAAGTCGTGCTGCTATCGGTGAAGAGGATAGCATACCAGTGGAAGCTACTACGGCTGTATTATTTGGCCGACAGAAAATTGTATGAACTGCAGGCGGTGTGTGTCATGCCGGACTGGTATTATCGCTGGCTGTACCACGCCTGCATGTGGCTGATGGGGTATAGAAAATTCCATCGACTGGCTGACCGGGCAATCCACACCATCCCGTACCATGTTCGGTTCAAGGTGGCATAATGGCTAACCGATTAATATTTAACATGTCAAACGTTTAGTAAAAAATTAACCTTCAAATATCTGAAAGTGAAAGGAGGCGATTTAACCGTAAATCTGGTTCAATGTGGAATTGGTTAATAAAATAACAAAATATTCGACACACCAAGGAGGGCTGGTTCAATGAAAAATAACAATTCGTTTTATCTCCGTTTGTTCTTGGTTCTAATTTTGTCCGTGATCTTTTTGGCGTCATCAACCCCCTGCCAGGCAGCGAAAAAGCAAATTATAGTTAGAATGGTCGGGACATTACCTGTTCACCACCACCTCACCAAAGCTTTAGAAATGTTTAGGGATATCGTTGAAAAGCGTTCAGAAAACCGCGTGAAGTTCCAGCTATACCCGGCACAGCAATTGTACAATGACAAGGACCTTGTGAATGTATTGCCGAAAGGGGCCATCGATGGAGCCATTATCAATTCAGCCCTCTGGAGCGGAAAGGTTCGCGCCGAAGGGCCTCTCTTCTTCCCGATGTATTTTGAAAGCCGGGAACAATTTTACAAGTTATTTACAACCGAGGCATGGGACTTGATAAAAAAGGACTTCGAGGAAGAAGGTAATGTCAAGGTACTGGGTTTGGTTGAGTATGGCAGCGCCAGCCTAATCTCGAAACGGCCGGTTGAGAAGCTAGAGGATTTCAAGGGGCTTAGAACACGGGCCTATGGAATGTATCTTGCGGTTTTCCTTCAGTCGGTCGGCGCATCTCCCGTTGTTATGAGTTCCGGGGATGTTTACCTGTCGCTTCAAAGAAACACCATCGACGCCGCCTTGTCCGGACCGAGCACCTTTGTAGACCGCAAGTGGTATGAGGTCGCAAAATATTTTCTGGGAATAGAAGTGACACACAGTACGCCATTTCTAACAGTATTTAATCTTGATTTTTGGAAGAAGCTGCCCCCGGATCTACAAAATATCTTTCAGGACGCAGCCCTTGAGGTCCAGGAGTGGACCCAGACGTACACGCTGACATCAGATCAAAACTATAGGAAAACCCTTCGCGAAAAAGGACTGACCGAAATTCCAATCGATGAAAAAGAAATGGCGCGCTGGCGTGAAAAGGCGGTCGTGGCATTGGTATCCGCTTACAAAGAGCATCTGGGGGCTGAAAAAGCACAAACGATTCTGGATGCTCTGCCCAAATAGTATGGGGAAAAAATGAATATTACAAAAAATATTGCTGAGCATATTGTCAATACTGACTTTTCCGATATTCCCGAGGATGTGCTGGAGATTGGCAAACTTTGTTTTCTTGACTGGCTAGGGGTGACGATGGCAGGGGCAAGGAGTGACGTGGGCCAAGTCGCGGATAATTATCTTTCCTACTTACCCAATAAGGGACAGGCGACTATTATCGGAACCCAAAAAACGAGTGATCCACCAACGGCATCTCTGGTCAACGGCATGCTGTCTCATGCGCTTGATTTTGACGACTACGAAATGTCGACCATATTGCATACAACCGCTCCGAGCCTGCCTGCGATTCTCGCTGCGGCCGAACAGATGAAATCCAATGGAAAGGATCTGCTTGCCGCAATTGTTGTGGCCATTGACATCACCTTAAGGATCGGTCTGGGTGCACGGCGGATCCATTATGACCGGGGATGGCACATAACCTCTACCATCGGCCGCTTCGGAGCTGTTGCGGGGGTCGCCAGGCTTTTAGGCCTTGATGGAGATATGGTGGTCAACGCTTTAGGAATCGCCGCCACATCGGCCGGCGGGCTGCGGAACGTATTTGGTTCGATGTCCAAATCCTTCCATGCCGGAAAGGCGGCCGCCGATGGCCTCACGGCCTGCTACTTGGCCAAGAAAGGGCTTGATTGCTCAAGCAATATCTTTGATGGGAAACACGGTTTCTTCGACGTATTTACTGAAAACCCGGACCGGGAAGCCATAATGAAAGGTTTGGGAGAGCAATTCTTGCTCAACCAAGTCTGCTTCAAGACCTACCCGGCTCCGCTGTGAGTCCACTCTACTGTAGATCTCATGGTTGAGATCCGGGAAAATGAAAAACCATCCGTATCAGATGTGGAGAAAATAGAAATAGAAATCGACACACTCCCGCTTGATGCCGCCGGGATCGTTGAACCCCGGACCCTGCACGAAGGAAGGTTCAGTATCTATTTTCTGGCGGGGCTGGCGTTGGCCGAGGGAAAGGTTACAATCGAAAACCTTATCCAGGAAAAGATCCTGAGTCCCGAACTTGTTGATTTGAGAAAAAAGGTCAAGGCAACGGGGCATTCCGGTGTGGGATTGAGTTCGCATGTCAAGGTATACCTGAAGGACGGTAAAATCATCGAAGAATATACTTCGGCGCCCAAAGGATCTGTTGAAAAACCCCTAACTCCCGGTGAGTTGCAGGAAAAGTTTAGAACAACGTGCGGCCTGCCCCCGGAACGCGCAAAAGCGGTGATCGGAAAAGTTATGGGACTGGAAAAAGTGGGGTGCATGGACGAGATCCTTTCCTTAATTTGAACCGGTAACAACAGGCACACAGCTCCCGCCCCTTATCGGACGGCACTGCAAATCTCCCGTCGGGTTGCGAGGAGCTTCAATTGAAATTGATTTTTACTGGATTTGGTAAATCCTGAGGTACAAAACAGGGAAATTGAATAATGGCTGATTCTTATCCGAAGCGATCCGTCTGGGAAAGACTGGGCGGTGGGGTGGACGTCCTATCCTCATTTTCAGGCACCGTCGCCGGACTGGGTATGCTTATAGCTGCGATTATCACGACTTACGAAGTCGTCTTGCGTCATTTCTTCCACAGTCCCACCATATGGGTCTATGACATTTCATGCTACATACTGATCTGGTTCGGTTTTCTATCTGCCTCATATGGCTTGAAGGAGGGAAGCCACATTCATGTTGACATCCTGGTCGGCAGAATGAGTGACCGTACCAGGATTCCCCTGGAAGCCATATCTTCGGCCGTAGTCTTTATTTATGCTTCAGTCCTGTTTGTCTACAGCTGGCAAATGGCCTTGGATGCCTACCATTATAAAGAGCACGCAGCCACAATCCTTAGCATGCCGATGGTGATTGTAGAAATGGGCATGGTGATTGGCTCATTCCTATTGAGCCTTCAATCGCTTCGGCAATTGATTGAAAGGGTATTTAAATGGGCCAAAGGGGAATCCAGACATATACCGGGGGCACTTAATAACCCGTGGCTGGTTCTGCCGATTTATGCGGTTCTTTCGATTATGGGCTTCTGGCTTTTGATTGTGAGCCCGGGCGTGGGTATTGTGATCATCATGCTGACGCTTCTTATGGCCGGCGTACCCGTTTTTGCATCTCTTGGAATTTTGGGAACAATAGGCCTCTATTCGCTTCTGGGTGCACAGACCGGATTGCCCCAAACCGCCGCCATTGGGCTTAAGTCCCTGGATAGTTCCGTGCTCCTGGCCGTTCCCTTATACATATTGGTGGGGCAACTCTTGATGGATGGCGGAATCGGGAAGGAGCTTTATGACGTCTGTCTGAAATGGGTCGGTCACCTTCCGGGTGGCGTTGCCGCTGCCACTATCGGTGCCTGTGCGATTTTTGCCGCTATCTCGGGATCCAGCGTGGCAACCGCCGCTACTATCGGAATGGTCGCCATACCGGAAATGCTCGGATACCGCTACGATAAAAAACTCGCCTATGGAACCCTGGCGTCTGGAGGGACTTTGGGGATTCTGATTCCACCGAGTGCCGCAATGATTATCTACAGCGCCATAACCGACGAATCTACCGGCGCCCTTTTCATGGGAGGGGTGATCCCTGGAATTATCCTGACCATCCTTTTTGCTCTTTTTGCGGTATTCTTCTGTATTCGTACCGGCCGATATGAGAAGATGGCGCCGTTTTCATGGAATGACAGATTTCTCGTCTTTAAAGAATCCTTCTGGGGGTTAATGGCACCGGTGATCATCATCGTTACCATCTACACCGGCGTTTGCACTCCAACGGAGGCTGCCGCAGTAGCGGTCTTGTATGCTCTGCTCACCTCGCTTTTCCGTCGCAAAATCAAGCTTAAAGATCTTAACAAAATCATGGCGCAAAGTACGCGCACTTCAACAATGATACTGATGATTGTTGTTGGAGCAATGCAGCTGGGGATGCTCACAACTTTCCTGCAGGTGCCCCAGCAGGCTGTCGCCCTTGTCGGCGCCCTGGATTTTCCCAATTGGGTGATCATGATATTTCTTTGTATTATTTATCTCATTTTGGGCATGTTTCTGGAGGTTGTTTCCATTCTTTTAATTACGATGCCGATCGTATACCCGCTGATCATACATATGGGGTATAATGGTGTGTGGTTTGGAGTGTTCATTGTCCTGTTGATGGAAATGGCACTGATTACACCGCCGGTTGGATTAAATATATTTGTAATACAAGGGGTTGCAAATGCCAAAATGATCGATGTGATTCGGGGGGTATTGCCATTCATGGTGTTACTGCTGGCAGGCCTTCTTCTTTTATGGTTTTTCCCCCAGCTCGCCCTGTGGCTACCAGGAACCATGGGACTAGGCGGGTTGTAGCTTTCTACTTATAGGCTGAAGTCGGTTTATTTTATCGGCTGGACCGGGGTGATCCAAAAAGTAGCTTCGGTTCAGTGAAGAAACGACCCTGTCCAGAAGTAACTACTGTTATTTAGTGAGGTGAAAAAGAT
>JAERRP010000454.1 GCA_016735415.1 Desulfobacterales bacterium
GCTTTCATCAGGTAACGCAGACGGTCGATGGCGCGGTAGATCAAGTCAGTGTCCTTATTATCCTCACCCTGCCGCGCCTCGAAGTTGGCCAGCTGTTCGATAGCCGTTACCGGAACCAGTCCGTTCCTGTCCTCGATGGCCACAGCCCTCTCGAAACAGCAAATCGCTTCGGCGAAGTCTTTCAGTTCGCCATAAAAACGACCGCAGGCATGAAGCACCTCGGGTCGATCCTGCCAGTCCCTGGGGGCTTTCTTCAACAGACCTTCCAATTGTCGGTGCAGATGGCGGGCATTTTCCCCAGCATAGGATACCTCGTTGTAAAGCCTGTTGACGGAGGCCACCAACTCCTCGATGGCCACCGGTTCCGGGGGGCTGCCGGCCTTTGAACCACGACCGGAAGGGTCCATCCGAAAACCCGGGTCGCCGTAAGCCTGATAGGCGCCCCAGGTGTTGCACCCACTGAAACGCGGGTCTTCGCAGGTCATTTGCCGTGCTTTGTGGATCGCCTCCCCGAACGTCAGGCATTCGTGCAGCAGGGCACGGTAGAAGGTCGCGGCGAAGAATTCTCCGGCATCGTCGCGCACCGCCCATCCGGCAACCACCACGGTCCGCACCCCGATCTCGATCAGTTCCCGCGCCACGCTGCCGGCCAGGCGATTATAGGCCGTTGGCGGCGTATTGTTCACGCGACCCAGGAAGCAGCAATTCAAAAAAACCAGGTCCGGAACCACCTCCAGCTGCCCGATCTCGACGGCCGTCAGGAGCAGCCCGTCGGAGAGCACCACGCCGCTGCGCGCATCCTCCTCCCTCCCGGCCTGGAAAACGCCGTGGGCCGAGATATGAATGATGCGATAGGGCTTCTTGAACAGCTTGTTGATGACATCGACCCCTTTTGAGCCGGAAGGGGCCATGACAACTTCATAGCCTTGTGACGCCAGATTCCGTCTGATCGTCATGGATTCTTTGGCAGCACCGGGAAGCGGATCGAGACGATCGGCATCGGGTCGATTCGCGTCGGGGAAGGCGATATAGTAGCCTTCGGTCGACGGATCGCCGACGACATAAGCCGTCTTGTCCAGTGTGTTGCGAACCTGGGGGCGATAGCGGGTGGTTGAAAATTGCCGCACGATGGCCGTATTCTTGATTAACGGTTCGTCGTTGGCGGCCAGCATTTCCCAGGGCAGGTTGGCGGTGTAGCCATCGACCACCAGCACCAGTTTTTCGGTCTGGCGGACGGTTTCTTTGAAATCATGGGGGATCAGCAGTTGATAGAGCGTGTGCGACAGATCCGGCTTATACAGACTGTCCCGGATACTGCTCTCGACCAGGGTTTCCACCAGGCCGGGCTGGCGCTGATGCAGCTCGGTTTCAGCGCGTGCCCGTTGCGAAAGGTACATAAAGCGAAGATTGCGGGCCAATTCGGATCGCCGCGGTTTTTCCCAATCGGCGGGAAGGCCGAAATCGTCACGACCAGCGGCATCGGTTATGGTCAGCCGGGGCCAATAGCTGATACCGGAAATCGCTTCGAGCCTCTGTTGTGCGCCCTTGCCGGTTATCAGGGTCAATGCCGGCGCCAGGTGGCAGCCCATGCTTTTCGCTTCCCGCTCCAGACGTTCAGCCACGCCGCGGATCGCCCCGGTCGCGCTGATCGCCACATCCAGAAAAAGTTCGACAAATTCGAGATGGGTTACCCGCAGGGGGAATTCCATGGCCTCGGTGAATTGTCGGTTGGCCTCCATGACACCAAGCACAATGGCATGAACCGAATCGGCGATCGAGATGTTCGTGGTGGAATTGTAACCCAGCAGAAGCGTTGCCAGGCGCACCTCGCGAGGCGCTGAATCACCAGGCAACCGCCCGCCCTCAACATCCACAAGATGCAGGAGGTAATGCAAGACCCCGTCGCGCACGGCTTCGCCAAGGCGGCCGGCGGTGAGATCCCCATAATGCCCGAGGCCGATGACCACGGCACCGCGCTGGACACCGGCCTGGATCTGTTCCTCACTCGGTTTGGGAAGCACGATCGTTGTGCTGCCCGGTTTTCCGGCATACATCCCCATATGGTAGCGCTGGTTCAACCCGCCCTTGACCAGGGTTCGATCAATCTGGGCCTCCGCCGCGGCAATCGGATCACCCTCATAGTGACCGACTATAATCGGATGAATGGCGTGACGCAGATCCATGGCGCGACAGGAAAGCGAGAGCGAATACCTGGCCCGCCCGCGTCGCCGCGGCGGTTGTCGACCACCGACCAGGCTGCGGGCCAGACGCTGTTCCGTGGGGTACAGCACCGGTCCGGCGTCGTAACGGAAGGTCTCTTCGGCACCCCGAACACCCGGCCTTGTCTGGGGCAGCCGCGCGGTCCGGCCCTGCTCGAGAAGTTCGCACAGGGCCGGAAAAGCCTCTTCCTTTCCGGTAAGGCCGGCGTGGTCCGCGTTCATGTACCAGACCCGCTCTTTCTGAATAAGACCCTCCAGAAGCCCGGAAGCGTGTGTGACCGAACCATCCCCGTTGAGGGTGCCGATCATGCGCAGACGTTTTCCCTTCGGGTCCGGCTCGACACCACAGGGGGTGCGCTGGCCGTAGCCGGCGACATAAACAATTTTTTCAATATCCGGCATTTCTTCCTCGAGTGCGCCCCAGGATTCCTTGACCTGATTAAGACGGTCTGCCGCGGGCCTCGCACCGAGTTTTTTACCAAACCAGCGGTCGTTGTTGACGTCCTTGAAATCTTCCCACACCTGTACGTCATAATAGTCATGCCTGCTTTTACCGCTGTCGGTAAAACCCGGTTGCGGAAGCAGTTGCAGGGCACCGGGATACTCGGCCACGAGATTCAAAAACCACGACAACTGATGTCGACTGTCCAAAACAGCCAACATGCGAATGGTCTCGCTCATCCCCAGAAGGGTTTCGACCATCAGGTGTGAGCCGCGGTTGGGGGTCCCCAGCATGATAAAGCGGGCCCCATCGCGCGCCGTCAGGCGATTCCATACCTGGCGCTGGCGGGCGATCATCATGCGGACCACCAGACCGCCCATGCTGTGGGCCATGATCCGGACCGCCTCCCCGGTTTGGTTCAGCGCCTGATCCACGGCCGCGGCAAGCCTGTCGGCCTCGTCCTGGAGAGGCCGCCGCCAGTCATAGGCGAAACGGCGAACTTTGTGGGACTCTTCGAGATAATCGCAGAGATCGCCGTAGAATCGCTCGAACAGGCCATCCGGGTAAATATCGCGCTGATCGTAACGCATCTTTCCCATGCCACCACGGACGAT
>JAERRP010000375.1 GCA_016735415.1 Desulfobacterales bacterium
AGCCACTTCGGGTGCATTTTTTTCAGTTCGCCGCTGCCTTTCAGAGTGATGAGGAAGTTCTGGACCCAGTTGATCAGCAGGGCGTCCTCGGCCATGGCAATGCCCAGGGGTTCGAAGGTGAGGGGCGACTGGCCGGCGGCCAGGCCTTTGTCCTGATAGCGGTAGGACGTCAGGGCGCAAAAGGGGTAGTCCGCCACGAGGACGTCGACCTTGCCCTCCAGGATCAGGTCGATGGCTTCGCTATAGGAATCGGTGGTGATCAAGCGGGCCTTGGGCATGAGCGTTTCGGCGAATTTCTGGCTGGTCGAATACTTGAGGGCGGCCACGGTCACTTCGGGCGTGTTCAAACCTTCCTCCGCCTTCATGACGGCATACCGTTCGGCTTTGGCCAGGAGTCCTTTGCCGGAAACGTAATAGGGTCCCACAAAAGCCACGCGTTTGTTGCGCGCGGGTGTGGCCGTCATACCGGATATCACCATATCGACCTTACCGTTTTCCAGGGCCGGCAGGAGATCCGCAAAGATCATGGTGTCGAACTTGACTTTAACCCCCAGGGCGGCGCCCATGGCCTCGGCCAGATCGACATCCATCCCGATAAGCTTTCCCGCTTTGGTGGTGGCGTTCATGGGCGGCTGCTGTCCGGTGGTACCCACCAACAGTTCTCCTTTTTGCATGATGCGGTCCAGCACGGCCCCGGCCGACGCCAGCGGGGCGAACATCAACGACAACAGGAACACGAGCGACAGGGCAATAATGGATTTTTTCATCGGATTTCTCCTGTTTGACAGTGAATGGCAGTGGTATCGAGAAATGAAAATGCCGTGAACTCCAGCAGGCTTTATGCATACAGGTTCCCAATCCCGAAAACAAGGTCAGGGGTTCGTAGAAAGGGAGACGAAATTTGATTCGGCCGGGGGTGGGCTACAGAGGTTTAAACGTAAATTTCTGCCCGCCCACGGCAAGCTGGTACATGAGGCCGCCCTTGACGTGCACAAAAACGGCCATGCCGTTGACATAGCGGTTTTCGGCCTGGGCGCCGGTTTTTGGACCGGCACTGGCGCCGGCGGTGACGCCCTTGGTACCGGCTTTGGCCTGGGCGCCGGCGGTGATGGCCACGGCCGAGGCGGTGGCATCGAACTCGAAGGTGCCACTGGTGAAAGTGTCATAGGCCTGCTTGTCCTGAAAAAAAATGATCTCACTAAAGGCCTGCCCGCCTAACTGCAATCCGATCGATCCCTGGAAAATGGAGGTTTTACCGGTGACCTTGTCGCTGTGGTAGACTTGCCCCTTGCCGAAGGCACCGCCCACGACAAAGCCGGCCTTGCCGACCACCGGGAAGACAGCATAGCCATAGGCGTTGTCAAAGAACTTCCGGACTTGGGGTGAATCCTTGAAAACGTTGATGGTGCTGGAATAATTTTCGGCCTGGGCCGCGGCGATCGTTACCGGTGCCAGCAGCATGAAAACAAGTACAAAGGCGATTTTTTGCATGGGTATACCCTTCCTTTGGCGGTGTATGGTGAAAGCGGGGCGGGCTTGATGTAAATCGGGATTTTTCCCGGTGACCGGCCCGTCAGGGCGATTGAACAGTGTTGTAAATATGGCGCCTAAACCCGAAAGAGCAAGGGGTCGATCGATTTTGAGTAAGTAATATAAAGAGGAACGTTGTTAAGTCCCACCATCTTCGCTCGGGCCGTTCGGGGGTATCAAGCGGATGCCCTGATCGGTGATTTCAATGAGTCTTTTTTTGTACAGGCCTCCGATGGCCCGTTTAAATTCTTTTTTGCTCATTGAAAACAATTCCGTGATTTTGGCGGGACTGCTTTTATCGGGACAATGAATAAAACCGTCGGCCTTCTGCAGGGCGTTCATGATACGCCGACCTGACCCGCTGATGGAGACATGGCCGGGCTTTTTCAGGGCCAGATCGATTTTGCCGTCTTTTCGAATGTTGCGGATATAACCTGGCCGGCGGGCGCCGATTTTGAGCGCTTCGAAGGTCTCACTGTGGTAGATCATGCCCGTAAATTGATCATCAACCACGGCCAGCGTGCCGAGTTTTGAGAACTGGCAGATCAACAGGCTGACCTGTTGACCCACGCGGAGATCCCCGCTCGCCTGGCGGCAATGGCGGGTGATCCGGGTGCTGCCGAAAACACGATTGGTTTGTTTGTCCAGAAGAACTTTGACGACATAGCTTTTTCCGAGGTGCATCCTGGCCTGCTGCTCGTTTTTGGGAACCAGGAGGTCTTTTTCCAACCCCCAGTCCATAAAGCAGCCGATCGGGGCCGTGTCCGTCACCCTGAGATAGGCTACCTCACCGACCACGGCCTTGGGCTTGAGGGTCGTGGCCACGGGCCGGTCTTCGGAATCGGTATACACAAAAACACGCAGGGAATCCCCGGGTCGCGTATTCTTCGGGACGTATTTCGCTGGCAGCAAAACTTCTTCTGCCTTGGGGTTCAGGTAGAGGCCGAAATTTACTTCTCGCTGAACCACGAGGGTGTTGTAGCGGCCGATATGCAGCATGGACCGTTCTCCTTGTTCCAAGCGGGCAATCCTTAAATTTTCAAGACCCGGTCAATCAGACCGGCCTTGCATACAATGGCGTTCCACGACCGTCAAATCCTGGACGGCGTCGCGGTAGATGGCCTCCAGTTCCCCGATCTCCCGCTGCAGCCGGGCCCGTTCTTCCCGAGTTACGGCCGGCGCCTCGATGGCCTGCTCCCTGATGTTCAGGGCCTGTTCCAGGCTTGTCAGGTGTTTTTCGAGGACGTAGACTTGGGCCTGGCACCCCCAGAGACCCTGCCCCCGGGCCCGGCCGGCCAGGAAGGATTTTTCGAGATCGGGCGGGCAGACATGATGGTAGACGCTGTTAGCGCGCCCCACCGTAAATCCGTTGGTGTCGGTACAGTAGGTTTTCAACTCATCCTGACGGCCGATCTCGTAGGCCTCCCGGTCCGGCCCAACATCCTGGTCGCGGCAGGCGGCCCGATAGTCC
>JAERRP010000841.1 GCA_016735415.1 Desulfobacterales bacterium
TGTCCTGTAGGGCTGATCGGCGATGATGTTCATGCTGTTACAAAGGAGATGGAAGAAAAGCTGGGGATTACCATATTTGGCTTCAGTTGTGAGGGATATAAAGGTGTCAGCCAGTCAGCCGGACATCATGTTGCCAATAACGGGCTTTTTCAGCATGTCATCGGCCGGGATAATACCGTCAAAGAAGGTGATTATAAAGTCAATTTACTCGGTGAATACAATATAGGCGGAGATGCTTTTGAAATCGAACGAATACTTACCAAGTGCGGTATAACAATAATTTCCACCTTCAGCGGAAATTCGAGCGTTGATTTTTTTGCCAATTCACATACTGCGGATTTAAACCTTATTATGTGCTACCGCTCAATAAATTATGTGGCGGAAATGATGGAAAAAAAATATGGAATTCCCTGGTTCAAGATTAATTTTTTAAGCGCCGGAGGAATGTCCAAATCCCTTAGAAAGATTGCACAGTATTACGGAGATCAGAAGCTTATAGACCGGGTAGAAGAGGTAATAGCAGAAGAACTGCCGGCAGTAATAGAAGCGCAAAACGAGGTAAGACCACGCCTTGAAGGAAAACTTGCCATGATGTTTGTTGGAGGATCACGGGCGCATCATTACCAGGAAATGTTCAGGGAGATGGGAATGATATCTTTTAGCGCTGGATACGAGTTTGCGCACCGGGATGATTATGAAGGAAGGCAGGTATTGCCGAATCTCAAAGTAGATGCCGACAGCAGAAATATCGAAGAACTTACCGTAGAAAAAGACCCGGAAAGATATAATCTCAGGATAAGCGAAAAAGAACTTGAGGAAATGGAAAAAAATGGAATCAAACTCAAAGAGTATGCAGGAATGATGGATGAAATGCCGGATGGCACAATTGTTATCGATGACATCAGCCAGTTTGAAACCGAAATGCTTATTAGTACATACCGGCCGGCCGTATTTTGTGCGGGGATCAAGGAAAAATACACAATCCAGAAATCCGGAATTCCGATGAAGCAGCTTCACAGCTACGACACCGGCGGACCCTATGCCGGATATAAGGGTGCGATCAATTTTTATCACGAAATTGATCGAATGGTTAACAGCAAGGTATGGGAGCATTTGAAAGCGCCATGGGAAGAGAGCCCTGAGCTTGCCGCCAAATATGCGTTTGGGTAGGGGCAGGCCCCTGTGCCTGCCCTGTTTAGGCCCCTGTGCCTGTCCTGTTCTCCGGCCCCCTAACGGGAACAACCAAATAGGCCAAAAAAAGAAGGGCAACCACAGGGGATTGTCCCTACATTAATTAAAGGGAATTGCTATGCTGTTACGACACACACCAGAAGAGATCAAGGAACGTAAATCTTTAACGGTAAATCCGGCCAAGACCTGCCAACCCATAGGGGCCATGTACGCAGCCCTGGGGATACACAGATGTTTGCCCCACAGCCACGGCTCCCAGGGGTGTTACGCCTATCATCGCAGCACACTTACCAGGCATTACAAAGAGCCGGTAATGGCGGCCACAAGTTCATTTACCGAGGGCGCATCCGTATTCGGCGGCCAGTCAAACCTGCTCCAGGCCATAGATAATATTTTTACTATTTATGAGCCGGATATCATAGCGGTTCATACAACATGCCTGTCCGAAACCATAGGTGATGATCTCCCCCAGATACTGGGAAAAGCGAAGGTAACCGGCAAAGTTCCTAAAGGCAAATTCGTCATTCATGCCAATACCCCAAGCTATGTCGGCACCCATGTTACCGGTTTTGCAAACATGACCAAGGCCATGGTCGACTATTTTGCGGAATCAAACGGGCAAAAAAATGAACAGATCAATATAATTCCGGGCTGGGTGGAACCTTCGGATATGCATGAAATTAAAAGAATTGCCGCCGAGTTGGCGGTGCCGATAGTTATGTTTCCTGATACGGAAAATGTACTCAACGGCCCTCAGACAGGAAAATACGAAATGTTCCCCAGAGGCGGGGTGACAATTGATGAATTAATAAGCACAGGCAGCAGCCAGGGCACCATAGCCCTCGGCAGCCTGGCATCCGGCGCTGCAGCCAAAGCCCTTGACACAAAGTGCAAGGTCTCCTGCGAAATCCTTGACTTGCCGATTGGAATTAAGGCAACCGACCGGTTTGTGGATGCGTTAAGGAAAATGGCCGGGGTGAATGTACCGGATACCATCACCATCGAAAGGGGGCAACTTTTAGATATCGTAACCGATATGCAGGCCTACCTTTACCATAAAAAGGTGGCACTGGTAGGCGATCCGGATCAGTTGATTTCGTTGACGGAATTCCTGGTCTCGATAGACATGATGCCGATTCATATCCTCACGGGAACAAGGGACAAAAATTTTGAAAAACGGATAGAAAAAATAACAGCAGATGTTCCGTATGAAGTAAATATTGCAAGCGGCAAGGATATGATGCTTTTCCATCAGTGGGTCAAAAATGATCCTGTGGATCTTCTTATGGGCAATACTTATGTCAAGTATATAGCCAGAGATGAGGATATTCCCTTCATCAGGTTCGGGTTTCCCATTCTCGACAGGATAGGGCACAGTTATTTCCCGACGGTATGTTACCGGGGCGGGAGGCGAATCCTTGAAAAAATATTAGAGGCGCTGATGGACCGCATAGACAGGGATTCAACAGAAATTGAGTTCTATCATAGAATCAGCAACTTTTTTAAAACCAGCTAT
>JAERRP010000753.1 GCA_016735415.1 Desulfobacterales bacterium
GCAGCATACGGACCAAAAGACAAGCCAGATGGTGGATTTATTTTTTCCCGAGGCCCTAAAGCCAACTGCATCTGTAAAAGCAGGGAGTTACTACCTTATTCCTGGCACGGCGGATATTGCAAAGATGGACTCGTTACAGCGTAAATATACCATAATCCCCACCGGTTAGCCATTTCTTGCAAAGATGGACGCGATAGCATGCAATTTTTTCCTTCTTATTTTATGGGAGAAAGGAGATTAACCATGATTGAAAAAGTCACTCTTTATCCCAATCGAATCCGAAAGATCACCGGTAGTTTCGCCTTTGTCGAGCACCGTTTTTTAAGAGACGGTTTCTTCCAAAGCCTCACCCATCACGAGCTATTGCTTTACCTGTTTCTTGTACTCGCAGGAGATCGTAAAGGGTTATCCTACTACAGTTACGATAAAATCTGTACGCTCCTTCGGATCTCAGTCGATGAGTATCTTCCAGCCAGAAATACCCTCATTGACAAAGACCTGATTGCCTTTGATGGCAGGCTATTCCAGGTGCTTTCCCTTCCTCAACACCCTGCCATGTCACCCGCAAGGCCCCTCAAAGCAAAAAGTGAAATGGAAAAACACGGCCTTGCCGCTATAAACAGTCTTATAGCCCGATCTCTCAAGGAGGTTGACCATGGTTTATGAACTATCGGTTTTGGGGCAACTAAAGCAAGCCATACACGACTATCTGTTGTGGATGATATCCAATGGGTATGCCAACAGTACCTTCATAAACTATGAGCAGGTGTTAAAACATTTTCTCCGTTTTATAAGCCAGAGAGCAATCCCGTGGGATGCTGTTTTTACCTTTGATACGTTAGAAAACTTTCAAAAAGAAAGTGGGCTTACCTCTGCATCAACGCCGGTAAGGGGCCTTTCACGGTATCTTTTTCAACAAAGCAGAATACCACACCCTATAGAAAAGCCTATTCAAAGATTACCTGAAATTTATGAGGAATACCTGCTCTATTATGAAAAATCCAGGCAGGTTCATCATCTTAATCTCCTACGTGCCGGAAACACCCTCTCCGCCCTAAATTGTTACCTTGAGGAGCACAACATTAAGCTGCCCCACATAGGGATTGAGCATGTAGATGATTTCCTGTCAAAACATAATGCCGGATTCACTGCCACAACGCGCCAGAATCAACGATCCAATCTGCGGAGTTTCCTACGGTATTTGCATCAAGAGCGCGGGATTTTAAAACGGGATCTGGGGTCACTCCTAATAGGCGCCCCTATCTTTGGCCAGGCCAAACCGCCAAAATTCTTGCGCCCTCATGAGGTAAAGCAGCTTTTTGCCTCTCTTTCTACTTCTTCTCCCGGTTCACTTCGAACATCGGCTATGATTTATCTGGGCTATACTTTGGGCCTTCGCCCCAAGGAAATCAGTCTGATTCGCTTGGATGATATCTCATTCAGCCAACGAGAAATTACTATCCCAGACCGGAAAAGCAACAACCCGATCAAGCTCCCTTTGCCCGAAGTTACCATCAAGGCCATTGCGGACTATATCGTTGGGGCCAGGCCTGAAACCAATGACCGAGCGCTTTTTTTAACTTTTCGTGCGCCCTATAAGCCAATCTCCCCAGGGAGCGTAAGCCACGATATCAGCACTGCCATGCGAAAAGCAAACCTGCCGTCATCAGCATACTGGCTGCGGCATACCTATGCCCAAAACTTACTGCAAGCAGGGGCTTCAATCTTTGAGATCAAACAGATGATGGGACACGACAAAATCCAGACGACCCAGCGTTATATCCATATTCATACTCAGTTGATGCGGGAGGTGCTTTTCGATGAAACCCTTTGAAAGCTTTATGTCTTCAGAACTCGAAGAATATACCCTTTATCGCAGCTCCATCGGATTCACCGACAGCAGTCTCATATCCCGTCTACACATCTTTGATCGATACCTCAGGGAAAAGGAGGCAGACCGGGATATGTTTACCTCTGCATTTTTCCTCAAGTTAAGAAAAGAACTCAAGGGGGACCCACGCACCGTCAATGGTATTCTGTCAGCAATCCGGGGCTTTTTTCAGTATCTGTTGCGCAAGGGAATTTATGAAGAAAATCCCTTGCAAGATATTCCCCCACATGCGGAAAATGCTTATATCCCTGTTGTTTTTTCTCCACATGAAATCGAGCAAATGCTTCGCTCTATTCAAAAAAAATTGCGCAAAACACCCGAGCACTTCTTAAAGGATTTATCCATCTACGTTGCTATCCTGCTATTGGCCCGATGCGGCAT
>JAERRP010000896.1 GCA_016735415.1 Desulfobacterales bacterium
ACCGCTTGGTGATCGATGAGCATCTTGATCATGGTGGGTGCGGTGAACATGTTGGTGACTCGGTATTTCTCGATAGTTTGAAACACCAACTCCGGGTCGAAGGATTTGGAGGCAAGGATGACGTTTGTCGCCCCTTTTCCGATGTTGGGCAGACCGTAGAGTCCGCTTCCGTGGGACAGGGGGGCCGCGTGGAGAATCACGTCGTTGGGAGTGAGCCCCGGGGCGATGTCCGCATAAAAATTCATGGTGATCGCCAACAGGATGCGGTGGGTTAGCATGGCGCCCTTGGGCATGCCGGTGGTCCCGGAGGTGTAGAAGAGCCAGGCCAGATCATCGGGAGAAACATCCACGTCGATGAATTCGTCGGCTGCGTCATCGAGCAGGGTTTCGTATTCGAGAAGTTCGCCTGCGGCACCGTCCAGGGTAATCAGATGACGGACACCAGGGATCCGCTCCCGTACCTCCATAATTGAGTCATTGAATTCGGGTGAAAGAATTACCGCCCGTGACTCGGAGTGATCGATGATGAAAGCGAACTCCTTGGGATGGAGCCGGAAGTTGATCGGAACCGCGCCCAGACCGCTCTTGAAACAGGCAAACAACGATTCGTAGGTTTGCGGGTAGTTGTATTGGAGTATCGCAACATTTTCACCCTGTTTGATGCCTAATCGTTGCAACGCGTTGGCCAGCCGATTGACCCGGATAGCAAATTGAGCATATGAAATCTGTCGATCTCCATGGATGAAGGCCGGCTTGTCCGGGAAAAGACGTGCGGTTTTGGTCAGCAACATGCTAAGGTTCATCTGTCCACTCCTCGTGATCTTCAACGAATATCGTACATGGCTTAGGCCGTGACCCATCCCCCGTCCACGTTGAGCACCTGCCCTGTAATGTAGCTGGAGGCGTCAGACGCGAGAAAGACGATGGCTTCGGCCATCTCTTCGGGTTTTCCCATTCTTGGTATCGGCAGAATCGATACGTTGTAGTCGAAGCCCTTAGTCATCTCCGTCTCGCAGGCTCCAGGCGCAATGCTGTTGACGAAGATGCCGTCTTTGGCCACATCCTTGGCGATCCACCGTGTCAGGGCGATCACGCCCCCCTTGGCCGCAGCGTAGGCCGGGCCTGAGCGACCGCGGGTTTTCTCCGCGGAATCGTCCAGTTTGGAAACCGCCCCGCCGATAATTCCCGAAATTGAGCTGACGTTGACGATTTTGCCGTACCGGCGCTCGCGCATGTGAGGATAAATGGTCTTGATGCAGAGAAAAGCACCCTTCATGATAACACCCACCACCCGGTCCCATGTAGCCTCGGAAGTCTCCAAAAGGCTATCCCGGTGCACCACTCCGGCGTTGTTGACCAAAATGTCGATATGTCCGAACGTTTCGATGGCCTGCTCGGTCATTTGCTCGACATCCTGCTGCACCGCGACATTGGTTTCCACCGCGATCGCCCTTCGCCCCAAGGCCTCAACCTGTTTGATGGTTTCTGAAACATCAATGAGATCCGCGATGACGATGTTGGCTCCTTCCCGAGCCAGGGCCAGTGCCGTAGCCGCTCCGATTCCCCGCGCGCCGCCCGTTACAATGGCATTTTTGCCGTTCAAATCCGTTGAGTTCATGTTCATACCTTTCTCCACACTGAATTTTCCGTTCGGTATTAGCCTCCTGAAAGAAACGAATACATTGCGGCGCTATCGCATCGTCATGGGAAGCCAGTAGCTTAAAGATGGGAAACTAAAGAGAACCAAGGCTGCCACCAGTTCAAAAAGAACGAACCACAGACAGCCTTTGAAGATGTCCGCCAGCGGAACATCTCGAACTACCCCTGCCAAGACGTATACATTCAAACCCACCGGAGGGCTGATCAGGCCAATCTCGCAGAGTTTAGTAGAAAGGATGCCGAACCAAAGAGCGCTGAATCCCATCTGGTCGACCACCACCGGGAACATTATCGGCAAGGTTACCAGGAGAAGCGAAAAAGAATCCAGGAGCATTCCAAGTGGGATGTAAAGCAGTAAAAATAGGCCCACAATCATCAGAGGTGGAACCGGAAGTGTCGCCACCCAGGATGATACCATCTGGGGGACCTGGGCGAGGGTGAGAAAAAAACTGTACAGCCCGGCCCCGACGATGACGATAAAGACCATGCATGACGTGCGTAGCGTGGACACAAAACATTCCTTGAGCGCATTCCAGAAGGTTTCTTTTAACTGCTTTCGCCGGAGGACCATAGCCATGAAGGAGACAAAAGCCCCTACTGCAGCGGCTTCGGTGGGGGTGAACCATCCGATGTAAATTCCTCCAACCACAATGAAAAAAAGAAGAAATGCTCCGAAACCGTGCTTCAGACAGCGGAATCGCTCAAACCAGGACACCTCCATGGGCTTGGGTGCTAGTGTCGGTTCTATCCGACTCAGCATTGTCAATCCGAGGATGTAAATCAGAACCGAAATGAACCCCGGAACTACCCCTGCAATCAGCATTGAGCCAACAGAGGTGTCCGTGATCACTCCATAAAATACCAAAATAACGCTGGGTGGAATAAGAATACCTAAGACGCCGCCAGCGGCGACAATGCCGCACGCCAGTTTCGGGTCGTACCCCTGTTCCCGCATCTCCGGAACCGCCACCGCTCCCATGGTTGCAGCCGTAGCTACACTGGAACCCGAACAGGCGGCAAATCCCGCGCTGCCAACGATTGTGGCCACGCCCAGGCCGGCTGGAAATCGAGAAAACCAAGCTCTCCCGATGAGATACACATCTTTTCCAATACCGGCCTTAAAGGCGAAATGACCCATGATGACAAAAAGTGGCACGACCACAAGCAGATAGCTCGCGCTCTGCACATAGGGAAACACCTTGAGTTGGATCAGAGCCATGTCCATTCCGGAAATCGCAGCACAACCGAGAAAACCGGCGACGCCGAGAGAGACGAAAACCGGGATTCCCAGCGCCAGCAAGAGGAGAATTAACGGGACACTGACAAATACGGCCAACAATGGATCCATCATCGATTACCTTCCATGAAAAGTCTTTGCGACGCAGATAGTTGAAACCGGTATGAACATCAGCTCCTCTGTTTGGGCAGGCGACCGCGCAGAAACTCGATGTCCTTCCAGATATCGAAAATGAGCTGTATGTTCATCATCCAGCACCCGATGGGTACCAGTGCCTTGGCCCACCATATCGGCATCTGGACAGAGCCCCAGCGGAATTCCCGGATCTGGAAAGACTCCCACGCACCGATGGCACTCTGGTAGGCAAGGATGAAAAGGAAAATGAAGGTCACCACCCAGGCAAAGATATTGAATTTTGTCGCGGTTTTATCCGAAACGCGCATCAGAAAGGCCGTAACCCGTATGTGCCCTCTCTCGATTTGGGTCCAGGCCATCCCCATGTAGACGCAGATGACTAGCAGGACTTCGTTGAGTTCGAAGACCCCTGGAATCGGGCTGTTGAGCATATATCGGGCGGTCGCATCCATCGTGGTGCTCAGAATCATTAGAGCGATGGCCACCGCCGCCAGCACGGCTGTAAACGTGCAAAAAACCGTGTATCGGTCCGCGAGTCTTTCCACTAGAATCCTTTTGCGCGGTTTTTCCATAGCAACACTTTCTTTACTTTGGTGGGGGGGGCAATGGGATCGGGTCCGCCGGAGAACGCCCCGCCGCTACTGGCGTTCTGCGGGGCCTGTGCCCCCGCAGACCTATTTACATGTACTTTTGCTTGTAAGTTTCCCAAGGGTTCTTGAGTTTACCAGGCTCGTATTTCTGGATTAAGCTGTCGACCTTTACCTGGAACGCGGCACCGTCGAAATTGTTGGCCTTGGCAATATTCTCGACCCATTCGTTGGTCTGGGCTGGTTGGACCATCTCGGTGGCCTTCTTAATTTCCGAGTCCGACCAGGTTGAGAACTTGGCGCCAGCCGAAACCATCTTGTCCACACTCTCTTCGGTCAACTTCGTGTAGAGCTCCAAATAACGCCATTGGTAAAGGTCGGCTACGGTCTGGTTCACGACCTCTTTAAGATCGTCGGGCAGTGACCGCCAGAGTTTCCGGTTCATAACGACGGTAGTCGGCGCATGGGCACCGGCCCCGCTTTCAACGATGTAGGGTGCCTGCTCATGAAGCTTCATCTTTTCGGCGGTGATGAAGGCGAACGCAAAGGCACCGTCCAGGATTCCACGCTCCAGGGAGGTGTAGACCTCTCCGGCGACAATGGGCATTCCCTGCCCGCCGAGGCGGTTGACGGTGTCGGCACCGATTCCGTAGCCTCGGACCTTTTTCCCCTTGAGAGCGGCCACCTCAGGCAGCGGTTCTTTCATGATGAAAGGGCAGTAACTCCAATTTGTAAAGTAGAGCACCTTGGCGCGGTTCCGGTCCTCCCATTCCTTGCGGAGTTCAGGGGTGGCGTCATACATATCGCGGCAGACGTATAGCAGGGTATCGGCGTGGTTGCATCCCCGATAATACCATTCCAGGCCACGGCTCAAGGGAACCGCGGAGGGGTAGTAGCCGTAGCTGATCAGCGATATCTCCGAAAGCCCATCCCGGATCGCAGGCAGGTGCTGGCCTACCTTGTGCAGTGAGCCCGACCAGAACTTCTTGATCTGGATGCGACCGTCGCTCCGTTTGGCGATTTCGTCCAAGAACCAGTTGTCGAGCTGGGCCGTTTCGGCGCTGGCACCGATGTAGCAGTCGTACTTCATGGTGTAGACGTCTTTCTTGGCGGCATTGGCCTGCCGCATCCCTGGAACCATCGTCAGGCTGGCCCCGACAGCGGCCCCCCCAAGAACAACGTCCTTCAAAAACCGGCGGCGCGAAATTCCTCTTCTTGTGTTTTCATTGTCCATTTTTACTCCTCCTTAATGTTTTCCCAAAAATTATGGGTTTCGGCACCCGCATGCAAAGTTTGTCTGCAGCGGGGCATTTCGCATCTCGAAACGACATTAGTGCCTGTCAGTGTTTTCCGACCCTTTTAAATTGGAGACCGGACGATATTCTGGTTCAGCAGACAGAGACATTATGGGACAGTTTTCCAAATAGGAGAGGCAAGGAGCCTAAATATAATTATACGAAAGATATCAACGGGAGGAAAAGATGTAAATGCCCTGAACGGGTGAAAGGCCGTCACCCCGACGGGTGAGGAGAAGGGAAAAGTATGGTGAGGCTATCGTGGAAGGCAAACGAGATTTCCCTGGATGGCAGCCCGAGAGGCTTGGGAGCGACTGTTAACGCCTAGTTTTTGGTAAATGTTTTTCAGGTGGGATTTGACTGTATCTGGTGACAGGTGGACGGCATGAGCGATATCCTTGTTGGATTTACCTTCCACCAGGTGGGCCAGAATTTGAAGCTCCCTCTGGGAAAGAACCGGGCGGGTCGACGGCGTCTCTTTGGCCGTTGAAGACTGCTTAATACTATGGAACAGCTTGCGGGTCACGGTCGGATCGATGAACGCACGGTCCTGAAGCACACCTCGGATGATTTTAAGTAAGTCTCCCTTTTTCACATCCTTAATCACATAGCCGTCAGCGCCAGCCTTGATCGACTCTATAACGTATTCTTCATCATCGTAATTGGTAAGCAAAACCACTTTGATCTTGGGATATTTTTCCTTTACCAGTCGCGTAGCTTCAATCCCGTCAATGCCGGGCATTTTGAGATCCATAAGGACCACGTCGGGAAGCACCTCTTCGATCCCATCGAGGCAATCGATGCTTGACCTCGCGTCGGCCACTACGTCAATGTCCTCTTGGAGTTCAAGCAGGGCTTTGATACCCTCTCGAACAATAGCGTGATCATCGACTACCATAACACGAATCCTATCAGCCATCTGTCTCCTCCTTCAAAGGGATTTTCACAATTACACTGCACCCCTTTCCGGGGCGGGAGTCTACTCGGAACTCGCCCCCCAGGTCCTCGGCCCGCTCCCGCATTGTCAGCAATCCTAAACCGGGCCATTGCCTTTGGCGGTTCCTCTTTCGCGGGTCGAAGCCTTGACCGTCATCTTTTACCGTCATTGTCAGGAAACCACCTTTTTCAAGACTCAGGGATAAATCGACCGTAGTTGCCGTGGAGTGACGGCGTGCATTGTGCAATGCTTCCTGAAGGATGCGGAAAAGTGCGATCCCCTTGTCCGGATCGATCTGCAGGTTATCGGAGTGAGAGAATCGCACATCTATGTCGAATTTGTTCCGAAAGTCTCCAATAAACTTCCGGAAGGCGGCAATTATCCCAATGTAATCCAGAATATGAGGGCGCAGATTGCTGATAATTTCCCGGGACTGACGTAGCGCGTCGTTGATTGTCTCAGTCAGCAGCTCAAGTTCTTGGTAGAGACGGCCAAGATCTTGTCCCACGATTTCCATGCAGTAGAGCGCTTTGTAGCCAATTCCTGTTAACGCCTGAGTCAACACATCATGAATGTCGGCCGCGATCTTTTTCCTTTCCTCTTCTTGAGCGGAAATCAATCGAGTAGTGATATTTCTCAAATCCTCCTTCTTTTCTGCAATCTCTGAAACCATACGACAATTGGCGGAAACGGCTCCGGCAAAATAGCAGAATTGGAAAAAAAGGTTTCGGTCGAACTTTGAAAAACGAAAGGTGCGCCCCTGATCGTGAATGCAAAGAACCCCTGTGAGCCTGGATTTGCGACCCATGATCGGGGAGGAAACGAACCGGAACTGGTCCGTATCCATTGAGCTGGAAAGGTGGTGTAATGTGTTGCTATTGTCCAACCCCATCGGCTTCAACGAGCGATAGATGCCCTTCAGAATTTTTTCCAAATCCCGATGGGCCACCTGCAGCCCGATCATCCGGCCCACCTCGCAACCCTTTCCTTTGAAACTATCTCCGCCTGCCAAAAGAAAGGTTCCGATTAGTCCGAAGACATCGAAAACCCCCTGGGTTGTATGGGCCCATATGTTTTCTTCTTCGAAGACGGATACCACCCCTGCCGCAAATCGCTGAAGCGCCTGGAGTTGCTTCCGATGGCGCATGATAAGCTCATCGCGAGTCTCTAAAAAGGACAAGGACAACAAATAGAATGAGCCGTCCAGCAACTTGTTGAAGGTAAAGATGTCGTCATTGTTAAGGCGGTCGGCAGGATTATGCATGGAGTCATTGTATTCTCGGCTGGTCCGCCAAAGGGAATCCTTGAAGGCGACAGTGAATCCGTATACGTCATTGAGGTGGTAGCCTTCCATGGCCCTGATATATCCGATGTTCTTCTGATCTTCGAAAAAAGTTTCAATGTCCCCAGAAAGGGCGGCTTCGAAAGAATCCAGAAAAACGCGAACTCTTTCCTGACCCTCGGTATTGTTCAGAATAAACTCCCGGTAAAAGGTCGGCGGTTCCGACTGAATAAACCCCAGCAGGTGAGCATGAATTTGTTCTTTGTGGCATTTAAAAAAGTCAAGACGTATCGACGCGTTGCCTTCTGAAAGGAATTGGTGGAAGGTACTGTGGTCAAGCATGGTTCCGGCAACTATTGTCGGGCCAGACCCAAGCCCGTTTTTGTGGCAGGGCATCGCCAGTTCCTCAAAAGAGATAGCTGAATAGGGTTCGTTTAGATATAGATCTCAAACCTTTTTTTGATAAAGAGGGTTGAATATTGGCAGATCTCTGAACCACTGTCAACCAACCCTCAATTTTGAAGGGCTAAGCACTGGAGAAAAATTCAGGATCCCCATCATTTAGTGCTATGGACAGTTTGGATCCTGACCTATGGCGAAATTCAACCACCTGGCACGTGTCGCAAACCATTTAATTCCGGCCCTGAAACATATCCATTTCAAATCACACCAATTCTCCTATGAAATGTAGCTGCTATGTACAAAACGCCCTGCAAAAAATGACTGACTACAATATCTGGTGGCTGATTGCTTTCGATCAAAGTTGACTTTTATTTTTCTAAATCACGGCATAAATCCCTGAGATATTTGTCTTAAGATTTTTCAGATTAGACGCCAGCCAGCTGCACAGGGCGGTTTTCATTTCTCTCCCCCCCAAACAAAAGGGGTCAAGTCTACATTTGACTTTATCCCGCCTTCCTGATATACTCAAAATATGTCACGTCCACTGCGGATAGAATATTCTGGCGCCTGGTATC
>JAERRP010000034.1 GCA_016735415.1 Desulfobacterales bacterium
GGGTGTAGTTACGCGTTACGATCGAAAAGGCGGCTCTTCCGTTGTTGTGTTTGCGAATTAGAGAACGAAACGTTTTATGATCGGAGGAAGCGATAACTTCATCGGCGTCCATAACGAGAATCCAGTCGCCGGATGCCTGTTTCAGGCTGAAGTTACGGGCGGCCGAGAAATCGTCATTCCATTCGAAATCAAAAACCTTGGCGCCGAAAACCTCGACAATGTCCCGCGTGACATCCGATGAGCCCGTGTCCACGACAATCATTTCATCGACAATGGGCTTGAGGCTTTCCAGGCAACGGGCGATGTATTTTTCTTCGTTTTTGACAATCATACAAAGCGATAGGGAAGGGTGTTGCCCCTTTTTGATGGTCATCGGTCCAACCTTGCCACGGATATCCTTGGCGGCTTCAAGCAATTGAGGCTCGGCACCAAAGCGCACCATGACGGACTCGATCTGGTCCAAAGCGGCCAAGTAAGCCTCCAGGCGGATCAGGATGTCAATCAATAAAAATCGTGCCTTGAGAAAATCAGGATGACGCTTAACGACTTTTTCGAAAAAGGGCTTCGCGCGTTCATACTGAGCCGTTTCGCTGATGGCAATGTGATAAGTGGTGGCAACATTCGGGGCCGTTGGCGAAAGGCTGAAGCCTTTTTCAAAGTAATCCAGAGCGGTGTCGGTGGCCCCCTGTTCCCAGTGTATCGTGCCCCAATTGGTCCAGGGGTCGCCCCAACTTGAATCGCAATCGGAGGCCTTTTGAAAATGACGGATGGCGGCTTCGGGATTGCCATTGCGATATTCAATAACTCCTTTCAAATTCCATCCGTGGGAGCAGTTGACGTCCTTTTCCAATGCCTGTCCGGCCAACCGGTCGGCCCCTGACAAATCCCCGGCCGCTTCGTATCCGCTGCCAACCAATGCCAGCACCCAGGCCGGCACATCCGACCGGTTTTCCAAGGGACGCAACTGCTCAGGAATGCCCGCTTCCTGGCCGGACTGCAGCATCACATCGTATAGAAGGCGATAGGCCTCCCAATGATCGGGTTGCGCTGCAATGGCCTTCTGCAAAGACATCAAAGCGGACGGAAAATCTTCCCTCAGGTAGTGGGCCCATGAAGGTTCAATAACATTGTTTTCCGACAGTAGTTCCGCTTGCCGGAGAGGGAAAACGCCCTTTTTTAGTTTTGATGTTGATTTTTTATTTTTCTTCCGTGTTTTTTTCGAGGTCTTCCTTTTAGCATTTTTTTTAGGTTTCAGGCCTGAGGGATTGATGGCGGCAATCGGGCCATTGCCGAAACCCGAATTAAATTCTGTTTTGATGACCTTTATGGACTTGAAGTCTGCAGGAAAAAGGAACTGTAACTGATCCGGGTCGGAAATGCCTCGCCGAGATAATTTCTGATTGTGATCGACGACTCGGATCTGTTCGTTATTTGCCAGGGACCGGGCATTGTTTAAAAAGTGGGGGGTATCTTGGGTCGCCCGGTGATACTGAGCGACAACTCCCATGTTGTTCAGGGCTTCGACGTTTTCAGTATCCAACTCGATGGCCTTGGCGAATAATTTTACGGGTGAACCTAAGGCGTGTATGGATTTGCCATCAATGTAATACAATCCCATCCCGAAGCAACCCACTTCGGTATAAGCCTTCGAAAGAGCCTTGAGGGTCATTGCGGTGCCACGTCCCATCAGGCGGGCAAAGCGGTCCGGCGCAAGATAATGGTCATAGAGAACTGAACATTCCTGCATGCCGATGTCCTTGTTGGCCCGCTCAACGCTAGTGGGATTTTCCAGATAGAGACCGATCGTTCGTTCAAGTTTTAGCGCCTTGAACCCTTTAGCGGAAAATCGAAGCATGAATTCACGGTCGCCAAATACAGTGTAGGAATCGTCAAAAGCTCCGATTTGCTTGAACACCGAGCGGCGGACAAAATTAGCGTGACTGGTTACCTGAAGATAGAAGAATAGTCCCGGATGGAATTCCGGGTAGACGAAAAGGTGTTTGGACATACTTGATTCAAAGGTGTCGTTGGGGGTCCGGGTAACCACCCAATTGCCGTATACGGCGTCATATTCCGGCTGTGCGTCAAGCGTGTCCGCCATGACTTCCAATGCGTTGGGTGCAAAACGGTCATCTGTGTTGGCATTTACAAAATAGGTCCCGCGGGCGTTTTCGATGCCACGATTCCAGGCTGCGTAAACCGTTTCTCTTTCCTGAGTTCGGAGATAAACGATATGAGGATATTTTTCAGAAAATCTTTCTACGATGGCCCGCTCGTTTTCAGGCGAATTCGAATCCACAACGATGATTTCCAGTTGGCCTTTTTGAAATACTGACTGCTCGACGAGATTTTGCAGACGCCCTTCTATGAACCGCTTGGAACGGTAGGTAGAAACCACCGCGCTGACGCGAAAATTATGTTCGGATATCGTTAAGCGTTCATGTTTCGTTTGCTGGATCCAACGGGCTTTGAATCCCACAATTTCCTTGGAAGTATAAAAGTGTTTGGCAAGCCGTGTATTGTAAAATCGATTTAACTGATCCTCTGGAATTATGAACTTAGATAAAAATTGTTTGTAAAGAGAGTAATATGGCTTTTCACTGATAGTGTTGGCCGTTGCCAATGGAAAATTGTCGATCGTGAGAAATTCACTGAAAGCTTCTCCGGCACAAATCGATAATTGTTCGATTCGTAACGCTAATATGTCGGCATTGTTCGTTCGATAAATGGTGTATCCACGCTGCTTGTTAAATGGTGTAGAAAATATGTCGAATCCGAAAACATCCTTCAATTCAGTGTCGAACCAGCTACAGGCATCGTCGTCCGATTCATTAAAATCTCTTAAATATTTTCCGATATGGTTTTCAATTAGCTTAATTTGTTCCGCTGCATTTTTAAGTTTAAGTACTTTTGGAATAATGAAATCTAAATTCTGGAATATGCAAGAGATTAAACGCGATAATGGATCGCGAACCATTGTTATAATTTTCCAGCGTGTATCATGTCGCCGGTTTTCTATAAATTCTCTGAATGCGCGATATCGTCTGATTCGCTGAGGTATTTGTGTGGTGCCACTTAATCGATATCTTTCTTCAGCTTGCTGGATGCCTTGCCACGAAAGTCGGTGGATATGCTGATTGGGAATTCCAATTCGATTCAGTGAATTCATTACGCTCGTCGAACCCACCTTCCCCATTTGATAAATGATCACAGGAGAAAATTCAGCGCCACAGCTGGTTAAACTTTCTAATGACCCATTCAAAGATGCTGTTATTGAATCGACAGAACGAACAACTTTATTCCCGATGGGAAATAGTATTTTATCTTTAGAAACTGTATCTGCTGAAGTGGTAACATCAGTTTTCGTTTCGATTTCAGAAAGAAGCTGACGAGCACCACGGTTTTCAGGATGAGCGAGAAGCACTTGATGACAAAAATCACGGGCATCTTTTAATCTATCATTCTTTATGCAAATATGGGCGAGGCAGAGAAGTGTTTCTGCATCGCTGGGATTATTTTGAAGGATACGGACATAAACGGCAAGCGCCTCCTCATCTTTACCCATCGAAAAATATAGATGATCAGCAAGGTTTTTCTGGAAAACAGTATTAGTGGGTTCCAAAGCCGATGCTTTGCCGTAAAAATCCAGTGCCTCCTTCTTTTTCTGCAGACGGTAGTGAAGTACGCCCAGGTCGTTGTATGCGATGGCCGTATTTGGATAACGCGTTAAGAATTTTAAGATTTTGTCTACCGCAGCGCTGGGTGCCATATCTGATATTTTTGCTGCGAGGCTGTCATAGGCCGTCAGGATTGAATTTTGTCCAGAATGATGCCGGACTTCTAAGACCGACATATCATCACGGGAATTATTTTTTTTATCTAACGATTGTTCAGATTTGAGAGAATTTAAAACCCCATTGATCTCATCGAAATCGTATCCCATGTTTTTAATGATCTTTGGATCAACGGATTTCAGGTAGCTACGGGCAAATTTGGTTAAATTTGGTTTGGATAGATTGGCATTCCATTTATTAAGACTATGCTTGACGGGCCGATCATAAAGGTGGACGTTATTCTGATCGCCATATCGACCTTGTGGCGCTGAATGAGATCCGTATCTAATCATTTCTTTCGAAAAATCTATTTCCAGGAAATCGCATAGCTTTTGAACTGTTTTAGAGGGAGTGGTGATTAACTCTTCGTAACTGACAATGGCGGCCTTGTCCTTAAGGTAATTAATGCCCTCCACAATCATCCGCGGGCCATCGGTCATATCGCGATAGTTCGCTGATCGGATCAAACGCGCCGGGTCATTGCGGCACCATGTCTGCAGAACGGATGACAATACTGCCATGGGGTTGCGAAGCAGGATGATAAAACGGGCATTAGGAAACGTGCGCTTCAACTCTGGAATAATTGTATAATAGCGTGGGGTCTTGTCGAGAAAGAGACTTTTACCAGAAATTTCAACAATTCTACTATAAAATGTTAAACCATAGGCGCGTGCGGATTTATAATATAGATCTTCACCTTCTGGGAAGTGCTTGAGAAAATCTCTCAGTGCTCCTATTGCAAGAGCATGCTCATATTTAGTACGCACCTCATCAGGCTTGAGCGCATGTAGTGGATGTAGCATTAGCCAAGGTTCGGTTGTAGTGCAGATATCTTGATGTGCGGATAGGATGCGTTGGAGAAGAGTAGATCCAGAACGCGGAAGGGCTATTAGGAAAATTAGATTACGGTCGCAAAATTCCTTGGACGGAAATTTGCCCAAAGTGGATTCTGATGATTTATATCTTGCCATAGTGTTCTTCGCAACCATTTGTAATTAAAACCCCCTAAACTCGCTATGGTTGAAGGTATAGAGTTGTGCCACTGAATTCGAAGCGCTATAGGATTCGCCATCAGGAAGAAAGACGCTAAAATTTGTCCTTTCTATGGGGATGCCATTGAAACAGGATTGATAAATATTGATATCGTGTGGATTGACCAATAAAATTTTTTTCATAGCGGTGGTGTGTCGGAAGAAGGGCAGATATTAAAAATTGTTTACAAGGGGAGTTCAATGATCATAACAAATCCGCCCCTCTGACGATTGAAAAAACGAATTTGGCCTCGATGCGCTTTGACAATTCCGGAAACCGAAGCAAGGCCCAACCCCCGGCGTTTTCGACCCCTCGCTTCTTTGGTAAAAGGATCAAATGCGTGAACCCCCAAAGTATCCGGCAGGCCGGGTCCATTGTCTTCAACCATAAGTTGGACCTTCATCCGCGTAACTGAATTTATACAACAGGCTTCATTCAGGCCGGTCTTCTTTCTTTGAAGCGTAATGGATACTTCACCGCCCTGGGGCCTTGCATCGTCTGCATTGGCGAGAATTTCCAGAAGCATTTTACGCAGAAGTTGTGGATTGCCCTTAAAGCGAACCGGGGTCGAAGGGTCTTTTATAGTAACCCCTAACGATGAAAAGCAGGACTGATATATTGCGACGGCTTCTTTGATAACCGTATTGAGGTCAATCGGCTGACGATCAATTCCGGCGCTGGTTGCATAGGCCTGCAAAGCATCGGCGATCGTGATACCCCTTTTGAGATGGATTGCGATCTGCCGGTGGTGATCACAACAGCGCACTTGTAACCCTTTGGCGACGAAGACGCGACTGGTCTGGTGATGAAGGAACTGCAGAATGCGTTTCAGACGTCTGGCCATGTTTCCGGCAATGATTTGAAGGACTTTTTGAACATGGATTTCTGTCGCCGACCCACTCTCGGGCCCTCTTTTTTTTATCCCGTTCGAGAATATCCGTTTGCCGATCTCACGATCGGACAGATCGATGGGATAGAGGGTGACTTGTCTGCGATGCGGGCGATGAAAAACATCGACCAACAAGCGTGTCAGAAGCGCTGTGTTATGAATGAGTTCTTCACAGTCGCGTAACTGACCGTAGGCGGGATGATCAGGACCGAGGTGAAACATGACAATCGAAATGTTACCGACGATGGCCATGAACAGATTATTGTAGTGGCAGGCCAATCCCTCGGCAAATGTCGTCAGCGGCTCTTTGGCGTGGGCCGGGAGGCGGTCCAGAGTCGCTATGATATCTTCCGGGAGTTTGCCAGAATGAAATGGTTTGGAAACGAGCGGTTGAAAAAGGCGGATCGTGCGGCCTTCGGCACTGTGGACCACACCGCGGGTTTTTTGTTGGTGGTAAAAGCGGTCCGAAAGCTGATTCCGGCGTCTATCACCATTGGGGGGTATCAGCGGTTGTGTTCGGTCATTAAAATCCAACAGTTCATCCAAAACCGCCTGACGACCATCGCCGCTGTTCATCAGCATTTGAAGATTTTCAATTGAGCTGGAGTCGATCATTTTGATATTTTCCGTTTTTTAAATAGGCTGTGGTAGTGCACAGCAAAAAACAGGCCAATTGGCGGATTAGATAATATTATGAATAAACACACATGATTAGGTTAATTCATGCATTTACAATCAATGGCATTATTTTCCGCGCACCCGTGTCAAAATGCAAAAAGAGTCAAGTACTTGACACCGGGATCGGGTCGCTCCGATGCGGTTTAAAGTGATCGATCAAACAGGCCGATAAGCCCCATGAAGCACACAACCTAGTTCGTGAACCGACAAGCAAAAATGAACAGACAGACACAATGGATCGTATCGACAACATGACCTTCAAGTCCGGCAGCGAGATGGGGCTGTGGTACGAACAGGATGAACTGAAGCAAATCAAAAAAACGATCAGCCGCAAACTGAAAATCGGACATGAGCGGCTTAACGAAATCGCGCTTGAAGATATCGAGATCGAACGGAATTTTCAGCATCGCATCTATGACACGCTCTATGATCTGGTCGTCGTTGCGGAAATCAGCGGGCATGCACGGTTTTCCGGTGGCGCAGGCCCCGGCGTGCCTTGTACGGGGTTCTGGATTGAAGGCAGCCGGGACCTGATATTGTATGCCTGGAACGACTATCAGTCCCAGACCATTTTGATTCCTCAATCCGATTGGTTTCTGAGAGACGATATCACCCTGCACTAAAAGCGCTTAGTATTAAAAGCATCACCTGGGAATGTGG
>JAERRP010000074.1 GCA_016735415.1 Desulfobacterales bacterium
GTCGCGTCTCACCAAGAAGCTGGCTCAAGCCGGGAACCACCATGGTTAGGACCTGGATCGCCAGGGAACCGCCGATGGCCGCATTGAGATAAGGATTGGACGGCGGCTTGGTTGTACTGAAGATGCCATGGGTCTCTGATCTACAGCTAATGGCGTGAAGTAATTGTCCGAAAGTAAGGCTCTGAAACGCCAGTGAAGTGGCTTTCGCGCCCAACCCGTACGCCCCGATGCCCAGGCCGTAGGCCCCCATGGAAGCGGCACTGATGACACCTGACTCATAGATCATCCGTTTGAAATCCGCCTTGTCAAAGAGCGGTGCCTCCGGATCGCGGGGGGGCTCTTTCAAAACGTCGGGGTCTGGATCTCCCATGGAAAGCGCCAGCCCCGGAAAAATATCGGAAATAATATTGATCCAGAGGAGCTGCATCACATTCAGGGGGAACCCGATGCCGGCGGCTATGGCCGTGAACATCACCATGATTTCGCTGAGGTTGGTGGAGAGAAAAAAGTGAACCGACTTTCGTATATTTTTATAGGTGTTGCGTCCGTTGCTGACGGCAATGATCAATGTCTCAAGGTTATCGTCCTCCAAAACCACGTCGGCCACCTCCCGGGCAACGTCGGTACCGCTATGCCCCATAGCAATGGCAATGTCGGCGGCCTTCAGGGCCGGAGCGTCATTAATCCCGTCGCCCGTCATGGCGACCGTCTTGCCCGCCCTTTGAAGGGCCTGAACAATCTGAAGCTTATGGGCCGGCGTTACTCGCGAAAATACATGGACCTTCCGAACCAGGGCCTCCATGACGTCCGGCTGAACGCTGGTAAATTCCATGGAATCCAGAATGGTCAGACGGTCGTCCCGGCTCAACTTTAACTTTTCCGCGACCGCATAGGCCGTTGGACTCTGATCCCCCGTGATCATGATGGTTTCGATCCCGGCCCCGTGGAAGGCCTGAATCAGTTCCGCAACCCCTTCCCGTATCGGATCAACCATGCCCACAAGCCCGATCCAGGTCAACTTGCCCTCGAGTTCCGCTAATCCGTCATCACGGGTCTTGGCACGGGTCTCGGCACAGGCCACGCCCAGAACTCTCAGGGACTCGCCGGCCATCCGCTCGTTTTCGGTCTCGATCCTCAGCCGTTCCTCTTCCGTCAGGGGCACCCGTTCACCGTTTAACAGATGCCACCCGCAAAGATCCAGCACGTCGACAGGACTCCCCTTTACCGCCAGCATCCTGCCCCCCTTCGGCGTTGTGTGCAGGGTACTCATGAAAAGCCGGTTCTCAGCCCTGTAATTGACCTTCAAAAGTTTGTAATCCTCCCGTAAGGCCACAATCTCCATGCCCGACCGTATGGCAAAATGAATCAGGGCATTTTCCGTGGGGGAACCGCTCAGCTCATACTCACCATCACCGTTCCGGCTCTTGATGCGCGATTCACTGCAAAGGGTGCATACCGATGCCAACTGTCCGATTTCATACACTTTCGATGGTTGAATAGGACCCTGGTCGGCAACAAAGCGGTGCTCCGTGATCTCGATGCGCTGAAAATCCACATAACATGCGACCACGGTCATTCGGTTCTCGGTGATGGTACCGGTCTTATCAAGACAGACGGTCTGGATGGCCCCGAGGGTTTCTATGGCCTGCAGGTGTCGCACGAGTACATTATGCCGCCGCATTTTTCGGATGCCCAGGGCGAAGTTGATGGTCGCCGCCGCAGGAAGCCCTTCAGGGACTGCGGCAGCGGCCAGGGAGATCCCCATGCGCAGCATTTGAAAAAACCCATACCCCCGGAGAAAGCCTAAGAGAAAGACGATGCCGCAGATGGCCCCGCTGCCGATGACCAGTTGGTTCCCCATGACCCTGAGCTGCCTCTCCATGGGAGTTTCCGGCCTCAATGTGGTATCCAGCAATATCTGGAGACGTCCGATTTCCGTATACCCCCCCGTAGCCACCACAACGGCCAGACCTTCACCGCCAGTCACCAGGGTACCGCGAAACACCATGTTTACCCGGTCGGCGATGGGCATGTTTTCCAGGCGCAGGGGTCTTGCCTTTTTGAAAACGGGCATGCTCTCACCCGTAAGCGCCGATTCATCGATACTGAGACGGGTCTCCTGAATGATCCGGCTATCCGCCGCCACATAAGTGCCCGGCTTCAGCACCAGGAGATCGCCGATGACCACATCCTCCACGGGGATCCTTCTCACCTGGCCGTCACGGACCACTTCCGCCGAGGGATGAACCGCCCGCTTGAGCGACTGGATCGTTTTTTCCGCTTCGCTTTCGGTGACATATCCGATGCCCGCGTTGGCCACCACAACACCCATGATGATGACCGCGTCCGCAAGACCGCCGGTCAGCAAAGAAACGCCGGCGGCGGCGCCTAACAGCGCAGTCGGAAGGGATATAAACTGGCCCGTAAAAATCTCCCATCCGGATCTGGGTTTCGCCTCGGGCAGCGTGTTGAGCCCGTATT
>JAERRP010000310.1 GCA_016735415.1 Desulfobacterales bacterium
CACTGGAGAGATTGGTTACGTCATGACCGCACGGGACGTCCCGGCCGGTTTCATACCCAACTCTCCCATGATCAACCGATACAACTCCAGAATGGACCCGGATGTGGCCGTCACATAGATGATTTTGTATTCGGAAGGATGCAGACCATTTAACAAATAGCGGATGGCGGTGGATTTGCCGGAACCAATCTCTCCAGTGATCAGATAAATCGCACCCAAACCGAGACTGTAATTGAAACGATTTTTCGCAGCCGCAAGTTGACCGGTTTCCAGAATCTCAGCGACAGCGATATCCGCCGTGAAAGCTTCTTTTTCGAAGCCGAAGAACGGCATATAAGGCGTACTCATCTCCATAGGTCGCCTCCGTGATAATCGGTTTGCGGTGCCGTCTCGAGTTGGGTGTTTTTATTCCTGTCGCGCTTTACCCGGCAATTGACATGAAGGTCCACGGGCACCAACAAACCGTGGGAGGTCTGATTGAAGAATACCTCTACCGTTTTCGGTTCATGCTCGTGATACCTCACCTGCACCCGTTTACCAATCAGTGCCACCGGGGCCTCGAACAGGTTGCCGTTTAGCGTGATGGTCCGATCCTTTGCAACGCTTCGGTATACGGCATTGCGAAAATGGTCTTTCAGGTCTTTGGGCGCCTTTCGAATGCAGGTAAGGTTTCGACTGAACCGGTCAAATGGCGTCATGCCGGTCGCGCTGTGAATGCGTTGGTGATAAGTGGTATCTAACCAATCGGTAAACGACTGGTTTAATCGCTCCAGTGATGCCAAATCCGCCGTGGGTAAGAATCCACTGCGAACGGTTTTAAAAAATCTCTCGATTTTCCCTTTTCCCTGGGGTTTGTACGGCCTTGCATGGATCAAGGCGATAGCCAGACAAGCACAGGTAAATGCAAGCTTGTGGCTGCGATAGGCCGCACCGTTATCCACATACAATTTCCTTGGTAACCCTCGTCTGGACAAGGCTTTTTCAAAGGCTTCCATAAAGCAGGCCAGATTTTCCGACAGGTAGAACCCGCCAAAGACAATCAGACGGGAATGGTCATCGATAAAGGCGATCAGATAGGTTTTGCGCCTTCTTTGATTGACCATCACCTTGGGGGCATGCATCACATCGCTTTGCCAGATGTCATTGACAAGTTCGGCTTCGAACTTTCTTCGATCCTCCGGTTGGGGGGATTTGTCCATCAGCCCGTGGCGATGAAACAGCCGATAGAGGGTGGATAGACCGGTGGTCGCGGAAACGATTGTCTCGCGCTTGAGGCCTTCCAGGAGCATCGGTACCGGTGTGCCCATTTGGCCCCGTCTGGTGGCCAGAACGATATTTATGGTTTCTTCGTCAAGTTTTCGGGATTGGCCCCGATCGCCTCTTTTTCCTGGATACAAAGACGCGATACGAGCGCCGCTTTTTCGGTAGCGCCGAATCCAGCGATAGATCGTATTTTCGCTAATTCGTGTCCGACCGGAATAGGGAATCACCCACTTTCGGGCGCACTTCTCCCTTAGGAGCCGCCGTTTTTCACTATTGGACAGGTTCGTGGCGCCAACAAACTCGTGAATGACGCCGAACCTGAAAACGGCAATCGTTTCATTCTTTTTTCCCGTCATCAATAGCCCCCTTTTTTAGGCGTTTCCCCTCGCATAGACGATTTCTCATCCTCTTAGCGAGCGCACTGTTCGGTAGGTTTGTTAATGACGGGAAAATGATCGGATTAAATGGCCCGGCTCACGGGTATCCGGCCCATGTTCATCAAGCGGAAAAAGGCGGTCAACAAATCGATGCCGATCCCAAAATGGGCCATGGTTTTTCTTTTCAAGGCGAACAGCCAATGGCGCTGCCGGGATGTGGACAGCTGGGGATTCCACCGGCTGCTGGATAGACGTCGCTTCAGACAATCGAGAATCGTATGGATCGGCGCCTGAAAGCGGCGAAAAAAACCTTCCGGCTTCATGCGGATAACGCAATTGCAGTCCGGGCAACGATAGCGGCGAAGCCATAGCCCAAATGCAAATCCATCGAAATACGCCCGTACAAAACCGTGGCCCCATATCCGGGCCCGAGCAACACCTGGGGCAATCATGTGGCTTGGGCCAATGAAAACTTCGGCCTTGCTCATAAATATCCTTGAGTTTTACACAAACGGAAAGTATCATCGGTTTATCTTTCTTGATGGGATCGGTATTCCGATCCGCCTTCTGGGGTGCTCCGGTCTGCCAACCGCCACCCCATTTCTTTGCATAAAAAAAGCCCCCTTGCCGGAGGCTCATCTAATGCGGAAATTCATTCCCGTTTGTCAATGATTGTGAAAATTTGCTTGGATAGCCCACCCTCTATCGCGACATCCTACAGGCCAGGGCCAAAGTGTCAATGCTTCAGGCTCGTACC
>JAERRP010000688.1 GCA_016735415.1 Desulfobacterales bacterium
GGTTCAGGGTTTTCTTGTAATTCATGGTTCCTCCGGTGATCGGGGCGCAGGAGGAATGAGGCCTGGACGCCCTGTGAGGCACAACGCCTTGAAGCGTTTGACGCGCAAATTAATAAACGTTATTTGATAGCGGTAATCACCCGGAGTGTCAAGGCAAGAGACGGCATCTTGCCTGCATTCGATCGTCCGTCTTTGCGCCGACCGGACGCCGGCCGTTGAGAAATTCAGCGGTCCGCCTTATAATTATTTGATATTCCCGGAAACCATTCCGGCCACACGGTTCCGACGGAATCACAACCCCATCGAAAAGAATGACATGCTGGACGCCGAACGAATCGAAACATCACCAGGCCTGACAACCGGAGTCATCAAAACACCCGCGGCACCGACCGGCAACGACGAACGGGTCCGGGGTTAGCCGCCATGTTCCTGCCAACCACGATCGCGGAAGTCCGGCAGCGGGGATGGTCCGGGCTGGACGTAATCCTGGTGACCGGTGACAGCTATATCGACAGTCCCCACATCGGCGTGGCGGTCATCGGTCGCGTCCTGTATGCCGCCGGCTACCGGGTCGGCATCATTGCCCAGCCGGACCGAAGCACACCGGCCGACATTGTTCGCCTGGGAGAGCCCGAACTCTTCTGGGGCGTCACGGGCGGGAGCGTCGATTCCATGGTGGCCAACTACACCGCCCTCAACAAAAAACGCCGGTCCGACGATTTTACGCCCGGGGGAACCAACAATCGTCGACCCGATCGGGCCGTGATCGTATACGCCAACCTGATCCGGCGGCACTTCAAATCTCCCGCGCCCATTGTTATCGGTGGCATCGAGGCCAGTCTGCGGCGAATATCCCACTATGATTTCTGGTCGAACCGCATTCGGCGCTCCCTCCTGTTCGATGCCAAGGCCGATATCCTCGTTTATGGAATGGGAGAAAAACCAATCCTGGCCCTGGCCCTGGCCTTTCGCAAGCAGGAGGACTACCGCCATATTCGTGGCATCTGTTACAAAGCCAGGCGCCCGCCGGCCGATGCCCTGCATCTGCCGGACCATGAAGGCGCGGCCGCCGATCCCGCCGCGTTCACCCAAATGTTCCACCGCTTCTACCGCAACAATGATCCGCAAAGCGCCCGCGTACTCTGCCAGCAGCAGGACTCCCGCTTTCTGGTGCACAACCCGCCCGCGCGCTCCTATTCGACGGAAGAACTGGACGCGGTCTATGAAATGGATTTCGAATACGACCAGCATCCCTACTATGAAAAACAGGGGCCCGTGCGTGCCCTGGAGACCATTCGCTTCTCGCTGACCACTCACCGCGGCTGCTACGGCGAGTGTCATTTCTGCGCCATTGCCGTTCACCAGGGACGTACCGTCCAGTGGCGCAGCCCGGCCTCGCTGCTGCGCGAGGCGCGCAGCCTCACCGGCCATCCCCTGCTCAGGGGCGTACTGCTGGATGTGGGCGGACCCACGGCCAACATGTACGGCTTCGAATGCACGCGTAAAAGCCGCCAAGGGGCCTGCCGGCACCGGCGTTGTCTCTTCCCGCAAGTCTGTGAACACCTGCCGGTGGATCATTCCCGGCAGGTGGCCCTTCTGACGGCTCTGCACCAACTGCCGGGCGTACGCCATGTATTCGTGGCCTCCGGACTGCGTTACGACCTTGTCATGGCGGATCGGAAATCCGGCCGGTCCTATATCGATGCCCTGGCCGGCCGGCATGTTTCCGGACAGTTGAAAATCGCGCCCGAACACAGTGAGGACGATGTCCTCACACAGATGGGCAAATCCGGCATCGAAACGCTGCTGCCGTTCCGGGAGCGGTTCATGAAAGCCAGCCGTGATGCCGGCAAGCATCAATACCTGACCTATTACTTTATCGCCGCCCATCCGGGCACGACGGCCGGCCACATGAAACGCCTGAAGTCTTTCTGCCGACGGCAGCTCCGGATTTCACCGGAGCAGGTCCAAATCTTCACACCGACCCCGTCGACCTATTCCACCCTCATGTACTGGACCGAACGGGATCCTTTCAGCGGGGAAAAAATCTTCGTCGAAAAAGACCCGGTTCGAAAGCAGGGCCAGAAAAAGGAGCTGTTGCCCCGCCGACCCTCCCGACCCCGCGACAAACGGCCGCCGTCGCGGCCGCCCGGACGCCCCCATCGTCATAGACAATGAAAAAAAACCCGGCCATTCGAAATGGGGAAAACCGCCCAACCGACCGCCGGAAGGCATGGCGCCATCCCGCCCGCAACGCGTATTTACAAGCCGGAGGTTTGCTGCTATAGGGTAAGCCGCGTCAATTATACGACGTGTTTTCGGCCACCGGCGCTCATCCATACGCCCTGCCGTCATCTTATTTTTTTACGCGCGCCCTTAACACATCCACCATGAAAAACACCTCTAAAGCCCGGACAACCCATGCGGCTTACCCCGCGATGGAATTTCTTAAATTCGCGGCCCTGGCGTCGGTGGTGATCTGGCTTCTGGCACGGGGGTCGGCCCAACTGGGCTATTACTGGCAGTGGTACCGCATTCCCCAGTATCTTTTCACCGAAATCGACGGCCAGTGGGTCAGCGGCCCACTCCTTGCGGGCCTGACGGTTACGCTTAGAATTTCCGCCATCAGCCTTGTGCTGGCCACCCTGCTCGGCTTGCTGACGGCGATTTTGCGCCTTTCGAACTCTTTTCTGGGGCGCCTGCTGGCGCGCGTTTACCTGGAAACGGTACGCAACACCCCCTTGCTGGTACAATTGTTTTTCATTTATTTTGTGGCCGCGCCCGTCCTTGACATCGGACGGTTCACCTCCGCCGTGCTGGCCCTGAGCCTGTTTGAAGGCGCTTATGCTTCGGAGATCTTCCGGGCCGGCATCGTCTCCATTCATCGTGGACAATGGGAGGCGTCCTACAGTTTGGGATTGAACACGCCGCAGACCTATCACCATATCATTCTGCCCCAGGCGATCCGGAACATTCTGCCCCCGCTGGCCAGTCAAGCCATATCGCTCATCAAGGATTCGGCCCTGGTCAGCACCATCGCCATCTACGACCTGACCATGCAGGGTCAGGCCATTGTGGCGGAAACCTTCCTGGTATTCGAGGTGTGGTTTGTGGTTGCGGCCATCTATCTCGTGTTGACGGTATCGCTTTCCATGGTCGTCAACCATCTTGAAAAGCGTTTACGCTATTCGGTATAGAGGAAAAGGAGAATCATCATGAAAGGACTTTGGAAGAAAACCCTGTCGGGCGTATTGCTTATCATCTGCGCCCTGGTGACCGCCCCGGCTGTGGCCGGCAATCTCCAGCAGCAGCTCATTCAGGAAAGCACCATCGAACAGGTTCAGAAACGCGGCGTGCTGCGGGTGGGCATGGATACGTTCGTTCCCTGGGCCATGCGGGATAAAAGCGGACAGCTGATCGGCTTCGAAATCGACGTGGCCACCCGATTGGCCGCGGACATGGGCGTCAAAGTCGAATTTGTGCCCACCAAATGGTCCGGCATCATCCCCGCCCTTTTAACCGGCAAATTCGATGTCATCATCGGCGGCATGGGCATTGTCCCTTCCCGCAACCTCAAAGTCAATTTCACCCAGCCCTACGATTATTCCGGCATGTCGATGGTGGCCAGCCGGAAGCGGGCGGCCGAATTCAACACCATCCAAAAATTCAACCGGCCGGATGTCATTCTGGCGGTCAAGCTGGGATCGACCTCGGTGATGGCGGCCAAAAAGTACATGCCTAAGGCCACCTTGCGCCAATTCGACGGTGAAGCCCAGATCTACCAGGAAGTCATCAACGGCCGGGCCCACGCCGCGGTAGCCAACGCGCCCACCCCGGCCTTTCAGGCCATCGAAAATCCCGATAAACTTTTTCTTCCCCTTAAAACCACTTTTACTAAGGAACCCATCGGTTTTGCCGTCCGCAAGGGCGATTTCGACACCCTCAATTATTTCAACAACTGGATCCAATATGTCACGGCCGAAGGCTGGCTGGCGGAGCGCAAACATTACTGGTTTAAAACACGGGAATGGAAAAATCGCATCGAATAAAGACCATCACCCGCCACGCCTCCGGCCATCACCCTGAAAGCAATGGTTATCACGGTTGCCGACCCGCAGATCCTCCATAACCCTTCTCGATATCGTGCTTGGCACCCTGCTGCTGATTGCAGGCGGATATGTTTTCTGGCGCTTTAGCGCCGGTCTGGATTATCACTGGCAATGGGGACGCATTCCGCAGTATCTGTTCCGCTATGATGCCGCCAGCGACCACTGGGTGGCCAATACGCTCGTTACGGGATTTCTCAATACCATCCGGCTCAGCATCTGGGGAACCCTCATAGCCACCCTGCTGGGGACCGTCATGGGTCTCTTTCGAATCAGCCCTCGTCTTTTTCGACGTCTGGTCGGCGGTACCTATGTCGAACTTGTCCGCAATACCCCACCACTGGTACTGATCTTTATCTTCTATTTTTTTGTCAGTGACCAGATCATGCCATTGGCAGATATCCAGAACATAGCCGAAGGGTGGCCGCCCGCGCTGCAAAAGCTGATGACTTTTCTGCTGGCCTCCCCTGCCCAACTGCCGGCCTTTCTGTCCGCCCTGCTGACCCTCTCACTTTTCGAGGGGGCCTATATTGCCGAGATCGTACGGGCCGGCATCCAGTCCATTGAAACGGGCCAATGGGAGGCTTCCGCCGGTCTGGGGTTGTCACGCCGGCAACAACTCTATCATGTCATCATGCCCCAGGCCTGGCGGCGCATTCTCCCGCCCCTGGCCGGTCAGTTCATTTCGACGATCAAGGATTCGGCCATCGTATCGGTCATCTCCATTCCGGAGCTCACCTTTCAAGGCATGGAACTCATGGCATCGACCTACCTGACGTTCGAGATCTGGATAACCGTCACGATGCTGTATCTGCTGTTGACGTTCTCCTGCTCGATGGCGGTTGGACGGCTGGAAGGGGTCCTCAACCGCTTTCGCGATTATTGACGGAAATCGCCGCCGTATCGTCTCCGCCCCGACCGCAATCATTGCCAGGGGAATTTCTAACTGCTTAATGCTATTGATAATCTATAAGAAATATGTTTTATTATAGTATGGGTATGCGTACCAAGGAAAAGTTCATGGACACATCCGATATGGACAGACGCAAGTACAACGTCACACTGTCCCGCTTGATCAAGACGATTGTGGGCATGACTGAAAAACAGCAGCTGATCATGCTCAGGCTGTCGGAAGAACTGCTCTATCGCCAGAAAAAGCCGATTCTGACGGGTGAATCCCAAAGCGCAATGACACGCAGTCGCCCCAACCATCCGCGCAAACCATCTTCCATCATCGTCAACTACGCCATCGGCAACCGGTTTTATACCGATTATATCGAAGACATTCATCCCGACGGTATCTTCATCGCCACCGATGAAGACTTTACCGTGGGCGAAGAACTGGCGCTGGCGTTTTCACATCCCAAGTTCCCCGATATTTTCAGAGTTTACGCCGATATCATTTACACGACCAACGATGGTATCGGGGTTCAGTTTAAAAATCTCAGCAATCCCCAGCGCGACCGCATCAAAGCGCTGGCCAACTGGATCAAGGGACTTCAGACCGGATCCCCCCCCGCCGATTGATCGTTCCACCGCCGTCTCCCGTACAAAACCCGCTGCCATTTTTTCACGATTGCCGGGCGGGAAATTACGATCAGCTTGCCCCATGGCGTTATTGGCATTATATGTTAAGGCCTGTGTCGAAGACAGATGCATAGACCGCGACGTTAACCGTTGGGAGGCAGGCATGACCATCCGGGTTGATTATCTTAAAAAAGTCCATTTGCGTCTGGAGGCCGGCTCCGAAATCGGACAATGGGACCTCACCCCCGAATCGGCGGCGCTGACGTTTATATGCGGCATTGCCAGCGAAGGCATGTGCCCTTTCGAGAACGAACTGATCGGCAGGGCACCCGGTGAGCGGTTCGAACTGACGGTCGCGGCATCCCGTCTGGCCGATACCTTTGCCCATCTGCTGATGCCCTTGCGCCTGGCCCTGCAAGGCGCCGTCATGCC
>JAERRP010000001.1 GCA_016735415.1 Desulfobacterales bacterium
GGGATTTGGAAACGGTCGGAGATCTCGTCCGGATTGGTGACCGCGTCGGTAAAGTATTCCAGAAAGAAAGCCAGACCGATGCCGCCGAACAACCCCACCGCAATGGCCAGAAGCAAATTTAGCTTTACATTGGGCTTGGCCGGAAGGAAGGGAATCGAAGCTTTTTTAACGATACTGATGTTGCTGGAACTCACGCCCACCATGGACTCGATTTCCCGGCTGCGCCCCAGAAGGCTCTCGTAAATGCTTTTATTGGTCTCCACCTCCCGGGCCATAATTTTGTATTGCGTGGCCCGCTCGTTCAAGTCCAGGGCCTTCTGCTTCTGAACTTTAACCCGGGTTCGGATGCGTTTCACTTTATCCTTGGCGATCAGGTATTCGTTTTTCAGACCCAGAAAAATTTTCTGCTCTTCGGCCTGGATCCGCCCGGCGATGGTCTGCATGCGTGCCCTGGTGGACTGAACCGTCGGGTAGCTGTCCTGGAATGTGATGCTGAGTTGCTCGTATTCGGATTGCAGACGGGCGTATTCCGCTTTGAGTTCGGCAATCATGGGGTTGGCCATTACCTGGGGGAGACTGCTGGGGCCGTCCTTCAGGACCTGATGGTAAGCCGCCTCTGTGCCGATCAAGTCGGTTTCGGATTCGGCCATGGCCACGTTGAGCTCCTCCAATTCCAGGTAAACGCTGTTGAGTTTCCCCTCCATGGAGACGATTCCGGCTTGTTTGGGAAAACGGTTCATGGCCTCTTCGGGTTTTTCAAGATTGATCTTGGCCCGGTCGATCTGTTTCATGAGAAATACCTGGGCGCGCTGCGAGGCTTCCAGTTTCTGCTCCATTTTCCAGTTGATGAATTCCTCGCAGAGGGTGTCGACAACCTCCCGGGACAGGCGCGGGTCTTCCGAGAGAAAAGATACCGACACCAGCGAACTCGTACGACTGGAGGAAACCTCCAGTCCCTCTTCAAGATACTCAATCAGCATGTCACGGGTTTCTATTTCCCCGGTATACAGGGGATCTTTGTTCCAGGCGGGCGGCTTTCCGGCCGGGATCATCGCCTTCAAGGTGTTTTCGACCCACTGTTTGAACTGTCGCCGCATCCCGGGATCGGAGGTTTCGAGTACAGACTCCCGGATTAGCGGATGTGCGGCCAGGTCGAGACGATCAATCACGCGCTCTAAAAGCGTCTGGTTCGTAATCAGGGAAACCTGGGTTTCGTAGTATCGCTCTGAAAACCAGCGGGAGGTATCGGCCAGGAGGTCCTCGAAATTGGTGATATTCTGCTCGTTCTGGTTGATCTCCAGGGTGGCATAGGATTCGTAGCGTTTGGACTGCGCCAGGGTCAGGATCAGGGTCGTGATAAAGGTCAGCACCAGAAAACTTGCAATCATCCACTTGCGCCGGATGATGACTTCCAGATAATCCCGCAGGTGGATTTCTTCCTGCTCCCACTCCGGCACCGCTGGCCGAATTTCCATGGAAGGCAGGTCGTTTCTTCCGGCGGCGCCATGGTCGTATGGCTGGATCGAATGTTTCAAATCATTGACAGGATTTTTCATAGGGTGAACCGTCGTTGATATTTGTTAAGGGCCCCTTGGAAAACGCCCCTTTTGGCCCAATCCGTGTGGGGCATTTCCCGGCGGATATCGCACGGGGACGGCGTGCCGAGGCGGGCGGGCGGCGCTCGTCAGGAAACGGCCGCCACCACAGGACTGTTACCGGTTCAGCGGCGCGACCTTGAAATCGTCCAGCCACAAAGTTCCTTCGATTTTGTTATCGAAACGCTTGCTGGGTTTACGCCGCAGGCGCACCCTGACCGCGTTGCATCCCGGCGGCAGAGCGAATTCGATCCGTTCTTGCCGCCATCCGGATGATTCCGACAGCATGGGCCCCCGGACGTGGAAATCCCGGCAGTCGTAGCCCTCGATGTCGATAAACGGCCTCTGGTCGGTGCTGAGACGCATGCCGCGCCACCAGTAGGTCAGCCGGTAAGGGGTATCCGGTGGCAGCGGGACGATCTGGTACAGGTGATGGAAATTGATATTTTCCTTACCGAAAAAGCTGATTTTAATAGCAGATGAATTGCTGCGCCCCTCTCCCGAAACCGGCTGGATGTGCCAGGAGCGGTTCGGGCTGCGATGGACACGCCAATCAAAACCTTTTCCGCTGGGTTTATGTTCAAATCCGCTGTTGGTCAGGCCGTTAATGCCGCTGTGTGCCCGCCAGATTGTCCGTGCTTCCGCGATGACTTTGTTAGATATCAAAAAATCTATATATTTCAATAAGATTTCTTCTTCAAGCGATTTATGGGCCGAGATGTGCTGCCACACCCGTCGGGCCTCGGACAAGCGGCCCCAACGCATGAGGCATTCCAGGTAGGCCGTGTGGTTGGCCGGATCGAGGGCCGCCAGACATTTCTCGGTGTCGCCGTAATGGGTATCCAGCAGGTTCAGCGCGTCGGCCCGATTCAGGCGGCGGTCCACAAGAAAATTGATGCTCCGACGAAAGCGGTCCTCCATGTCAAGTTCATGCGCCAGAAGGGCAATGGACAATTGCCAACGGCTGGTGTGACCGGCGATATCGGCCACAAAGGCCAGTATTTTGCGCGCCGGGTCTAATCGGCCGCGGGTGGCTTCAATCTGGACCAGCTTGAGCCAT